>NZ_DFRG01000057.1:18724-98748 GCF_002378135.1 Thioclava sp. UBA3469 | reverse complement strand
GCGCAGCTGATCTACGACCTCAAGCAGATCAACCCGAAGGTCAAAGTGACGGTGAAGCTGGTGGCGTCCTCGGGCGTCGGCACGATCGCGGCCGGTGTCGCGAAGGCGAAGGCCGACATCATCCTGATCTCGGGCCACAATGGCGGCACGGGCGCATCGCCCGCGACCTCGATCAAATATGCCGGTCTGCCGTGGGAGATGGGTCTGACCGAGGCGCATCAGGTGCTCGCGATGAACAACCTGCGCGAACGCGTCACCCTGCGGACCGATGGCGGTCTGCGCACGGGCCGCGACATCGTGATGGCCGCAATGATGGGGGCCGAGGAATACGGCATCGGCACCGCCGCCCTGATCGCGATGGGCTGCATCATGGTCCGTCAGTGTCAGTCGAACACCTGCCCGGTGGGCGTCTGCACGCAGGACCCGGAGCTGCGCGCCAAGTTCACCGGCACGGCGGACAAGGTGGTGAACCTCATCACCTTCTACGCTCAGGAAGTGCGCGAAATCCTCGCCTCGATCGGTGCGCGTTCGCTCGACGAGGTGATCGGTCGCGCCGATCTTCTCAGCCAGGTGAGCCGCGGCTCGGCCCATCTCGACGATCTGGATCTCAATCCGCTCCTGATCACCGTCGATGGCTGGGACAAGATCGTCTACGACCGTTCGAAGCCGCGTAACTGGGTCTCGGATACGCTCGATGCGGAGATCATCAAGGATGGTCATCGCTTCTTCGAGGAAGGCGAGAAGATGCAGCTCTCCTACGCGGTGCGCAACACGCTGCGCACCATCGGGACGCGCGCTTCGAGCCATATCGTGAAGAACTTCGGGATGCGCAACGCGCTGCAATCGGACCACCTGACGGTGAAGCTGACCGGCTCTTGCGGTCAGTCGCTGGGCGCTTTCGCGGCCCCGGGTCTGAAGATCGAAGTGTCGGGCGATGCCAACGACTATGTCGGCAAGGGTCTCTCGGGCGGCATGATCGTCGTGCGTCCGCCGATGGCTTCGCCGCTGGTCGCCTCCGAGAACACGATCATCGGCAATACCGTGCTTTACGGCGCGACCGAGGGTCATCTGTTCGCGGCGGGCCGCGCAGGCGAGCGTTTCGCGGTGCGCAACTCGGGTGCGAAAGTGGTGATCGAGGGCTGCGGCTCCAACGGTTGTGAATACATGACCGGCGGCGTCGCGGTGATCCTTGGCTCGATCGGCCCGAACTTCGGTGCGGGCATGACCGGCGGGATGGCCTATCTCTACGATCCGGACAACACGGCGGAAGAGCTGATCAATCTCGAAAGCCTCGTCACCTGCGGGCTGGGCCACGAGCATTGGGAAGCCGAGCTGAAAGGCCTGATCGAGCGTCACGTCGCCGAGACGGGCTCGCGCAAAGGGGCCGATATTCTCCAGCACTGGGAGACCGAGAAGGCGAACTTCCTGCAGGTCTGCCCGAAGGAGATGCTGGCGCATCTGTCCTACCCGCTCAGCGACGAACCGCAGGCGATGCCGGCGGAATAAGGGAACTCTTTCCCCTACGGAACCGTTTCAGAGGGCGAAGCACATGCTTCGCCCTTTGTTCTGTCTGGAGGTAACGATGTCCGAACTGTTGGTGATGGCGCATGAAACCGAGGCCGCGGGTTTCGCGACGCGCGAGGAACTCAGAGCACTGGAAAAAGAAGGATTTTTCCGGTCGCAGGACATTGTCGTCGTGACCCGCGACGAAAGCGGCGAGATTAACGTTCATGAAAACAGCAACACGATGGCCCTCGGCGCGATCGGCGGCGCTGTCTGGGGCGGGTTGTTGGGTCTCGTCTTCCTGTCGCCGGTCGTCGGCGCGGCAATCGGTGCGGGCGCGGGCGCCGTATCCGGCAAGTTCACCGACCTCGGGTTGAACGACTCTTTCCTGCGCGAAGCGGGCGAGAGCCTGCCGCAAGGCGGCTCGGCTGTGTTCATCTTGCTTAAGAAGGGCACCGCTGCAGAGGTCCTGGACCGGATGAAGACCCTAGGCCATGCAAGCGGTCGCGTGCTGCAGATTCCCTTGCCGGAAGATTTCCACGAAAGGCTCGAATCCGCCCTGTCTTCGGGGGGCACCACAGCCTTCACCGGCGAGGAAATCACCGAAGGTGCCACCGGAAATCTCGCGCGGATGGTGGGCCCCTCTGCCCTCTAAACCCGCTGTGACCGGGATGTCACTCTTTAACCCGTAGTTAACTTTGCGCCCCACAGGCGCCTTTGTGTCGCCCTGATCTCTGCTTACCAAGTAACGAATAATTTATAATAACGTTACTCGAGCAGCAAAAATGGCAACCTATTACGACCAGTTCTACATCATGGATCCGGGCAGTCCGCCCGCTGCGGGCACGGCGCTTTCACCGGCGACATATGAAATTGTCGATCGGAATAACGACAATTGGATTTCCAGCAGCAACAGCGCCCGCGACACGATCAACGGCCAGCGCGTCACCGATGTCTGGCGTGGCGACACGATCACCATCGAGCGTCCGAACGGCGTGCAAGAGACGATCACGGGCGACACGTTCTACCTGCGCGACGGGAGTGCCGTGTTCACGCCGTCCGATGGCACGATCCTCCACAACGCGACCTTCATCAGCTCCACCTATGTCACGCAGAGCACCCAAGCGCCGGTCGGCGATCTGGGGCCGGAATGCTTCCTCGCCGGGACGCGGGTCGACACGCCCGACGGGCCGCGACCGGTGGAGCGGCTCAAGGCGGGCGATCTTGTCATGACCGAGGACGACGGGCCGCAGCCTCTTCTCTGGACGGGTGGCCGGGTCTGTCGCGGTGTCGGGGCCTATGCACCGATCCGGTTCGCGCCGGGGGCTATGGGAAATCGACGCGCGCTTTACGTGTCTCAACAACATCGGATGTTGCTGCGCGGCTGGCGCGCCGAGATCGCCTGCGCCCATAGCGAAGTTCTGGTCGCCGCCAAGCATCTCGTAAACGGCAATAGCATTCGGGTGGCTCCGCGCCCGCGCGTGCAGTACCGCCACCTGCTTTTCGCGCGCCATCACATCCTCATGGCCGAGGGCGCGCCGACCGAGAGCCTGTTTCCCGGCAATGTCGTCCTTGAAGACGACCACGGTATCGCGCGCGAAATACGCACCGCGTGGAAGCGGGTGTCCGATGCGCCGATCGAAACCATGGTAACCGCGCGACAGGTCGCGCGTGGACCGGAATTGGCGCTGCTTGTCGCTTGACCCTTCGGGGCACGCTGTGACTTATACGCACATGGCTAAGAGCAAGAAAAAATCGGGCCGCAAACCCGCCAAACGCAGCACGAAATCGAGCGTTTCCAGCAGCATGCGCGCGCCTTTCCGCACTGCCCTAAAATGGGCGCTTCGGGGCGTGATGGGTCTCGTTGCGCTGGTGCTGGTGCTGATGGTCCTGTTCAAGTTCGTTAATCCGCCGACCACCTGGACGATATGGAGCGAGCGACAGCGTCTTGGCGCAGTCGATCAGAAATGGGTGCCGATCGAGGATATCGCGCCCGTGCTCGCCCGTTCTGTCGTCGCGGCGGAGGATGCGAATTTCTGCAACCACTGGGGCTTCGACATGCGCGCGATCCGCAAGGCGATCGACGATGGCGCCAATCGCGGCGCCTCGACGATCACCCAGCAGACCGTGAAGAACGTGTTCCTCTGGCAGGGCCGAAACTGGCTGCGCAAGGCGCTTGAGGCGTCGATGACGCCGCTGGCCGAGGCGATCTGGGGCAAGAAGCGGATCCTAGAAATCTATCTTAACGTCGCTGAATTCGACGAAGGCGCGTTTGGCGTCGATGCTGCCGCGCATCGCTATTTCCGCACCACGCCCGACAAGCTGAGCGCCCGCCAATCCGCGTTGATCGCTGGCGTCCTGCCCGACCCGAAGGACCGTTCGGCGGCGAAGCCCGGCAGCTTCCTGTCGCGCCGCGCGCAGTCGATCATGGACGGCGCGGCGACGATCCAGAAGGACGGGCGCGCAAGCTGCTTCGAGTGATCACTCGGCCGGTTCGGTCATCGGGCGCATGACGGCGAACAACTCCGCGACCTTGATCCCGAATTTGCGCATCTGCGACCGGTTCAGCAGCGTCCCGTCCGGCATCAGGTAAATCCAGTCGGTCACGTCGAGCACGTGGCCGCCCGCATCCTCGGGCAGCCGCAACCGATAGCGCATCCGCAGCGCATTGCCCGACTGCTCCATCTCGGCGCGACCTTCGATATCGTCGGCGGTCGAGCTGATCTCGCCATTCGGCCCGAACTGGATATTCCAGGCGCGGCTCTGGCGACGACCGGAAGCATATTCGAACTCCTCCTCGATAACGCCGCCATCATTGGTGAACCGCCCCGTCATCACGGCACGGAAGCGCGAGGTGACCCGACCGTCCGGCCCATAGATCATGCCATGCGCCTCGACAGGGCCCTCGAACGCCCGGCGAATGTCGAATTCCGGGCTCTCGGCCGCGTAATCCGCCGACTTTTGCGCCGGGAATGAGAAGAAGAAGTGCCGGATCAAGACAGCCGCCAGGATCAGAACTGCGAGGGTGAAAAGCAATTTTAACAACATCTTACGCCCTCGCATGTGCTAGTTGGACCTGCACCACATCGGTATGGCCGACCGCAAAGGCCGCCGCGCAGGCTTCGAGATAATAGGACCAGTTGCGCAGGAACTCCGGCCCGAAGCCGAGTTCGGTTGCTCGCGCGCTGCGCTCTTTCAAACGGGTGGCCCATTGCCGGCAGGTCTCGGCATAGTCCTGCCCGAAGGCGAAGCTTTCCTTCACCGCCAACCCGGCCTTCGCCGCCTGATCGCGGATCACCCCGTCGGACAGAAGCATCCCGCCCGGGAAAGTGTATTGCCGGATAAAATCGGAGGTCTCGCGATATTTCGGAAAGTAGGAATCAGACACTGTAATGGCCTGAATCATCGCAGAGCCGCCCTCCGCCAGTCGATCTTTCACGGTTTGGAAATAGTTCGGCCAATAGCGCTCGCCGACCGCTTCGATCATCTCGATCGAGACGATATGATCGAATTTTCCCGGCGTATGGCGATAGTCCTGAAGCCGGATATCGGCGCGCCCGTCGAGCCGCGCATCGGCATAGCCTTTCTGGCTGGGCGAGATCGTGATCCCGGTGACATGACGCCCCTGCTCGGCCGCGCGTTCGGCGAAATGCCCCCAACCGCAGCCGATCTCCAGCACCTGTTCCCCGTCGCCCATCTGGTCGAGAATGCGGTCGAGCTTGCGGTTCTGCGCCCGGTGCAGATCGTTATCCCCCGGCGCGAAAAGAGCGGAGGAATAGCTCATCCCCTCATCCAGCCAGAGCTGGTAGAACTCGTTCCCCACGTCGTAATGCGCCCGGATGTTGCGCGACGCGCCGCGCAGCGAATTGGCCCGCATCAGCCGGTCGATCAGGCGGAACTTCAGGTTCGACCAGAAGCCCGCATAGGCGTAGCCGTCCACGACCTTGAGGTTTTTCAGCGCGAGAGAGAGAAGCGCCTCGATCGAGGACGTCTCCCACAACCCCGCGATATAGGCCTCACCCAGCCCGACATCGCCGCGAGACGCCATCGCCACCACGGCTTGCCAGTCGCAGATTTCCATATCGGCCTGCGGCTCTCCGCGACCGAAGCGGCGCACGGCACCATCGGGCAGGCGCAGATAGAGCGTCCCATGCTCGATCTTCTCGCAGGTCGCGAGGAATTCGCTGCGGATGCGGTTGGTCAGGAAAGGCATCATTGGCTGATCTCCTCGCTGGGGGGGGTGGGCCGCGACAGGTAGCGGGCGCCTTTGAGCTTGAGCCGCAGGGCCTGCCAATAGATCAGGCCGAGCGTGCGGATCGGAGTGAGCGGACGGCGCAGCGCCATGCCGAGAAGCGCCGCCGAAGTCAGTTTGCGGCGTTGCGTCGCGAGGGTCGCGACAACGCCCTCCTCGCCGTTGCGGTGATCGATGCGGATGCGAATATGCTCGGCTCCGATGTCGAAGCGGAAACGATATTCTCCGGCGATGGTCTGGAACGGGGAGACGTAGAAGATTTTCGCGGCGTGAAGCTCGGTTTCTGCTGAAATAGGATCGAAATTTGGGGTAGCGCAGAGATAGGAATGCCGATCGCCGAAGGTGTTGTTCACCTCTGCGATCACGACACGCAGGTCATCTTGCGCATCATAGGCCAGCCAGAAATTCACCGGGTTGAACCCCGCCCCGAGGATCTTCGGCTGGGTCAGAAGGCGTAGCTTCGTAATTTCGGGCGCACCGTGACGCGAGAGCTGCTTGCGGACCCATTCGGCCCCCGCGCCGCGGCCGGGCGCCCCGCCGTAATCCTTGTCATGCACCGTCGCGAGGTTGCGTCCGCGGCGCGAGAAAATCCGCGGCCACGGGCCCGGCGCGTCGGGATCGATCATCACGTAGTCGACGTGATAGCGGAACTGGTGGGAAATCGCGCCCCGCCGCGCATGAACCGTATGACCGGGGCAGAACTCGCCGCTCATGCGGGCACCTTTTCGAAGTCGACCTGCGGCTGCGCCCCGCGATTGAGCTCGCGCGCCACCCGAACCGCCGAAGCAAACCCATCCTCGTGGAAACCATGGCGGAGCCATGCGCCCGCGAACCACGTCCGATTCAGGCCCTGTATCGACTGGATTTCGCCTTGCGCCTGTATCGCTGCGCGATCGAAGACCGGGTGCCAGAAAACCTCGTGATCGTAGATCGTCTCATCGGCAATCGGCGTATCGGGGTTCAGAGTGACGAAAAGCGGATCGCTCTCGGGGATGTTTTGCAGCTTGTTCATCCAATAGGTCACGCCAAGCCGCGTCTCATTCGCGCGGGTCTGGGCCTGATAGACCCAGCTCGACCAGCAAGCGCGGCGGCGCGGCATCTGCGCCACGTCGCGATGCAGATAGACGTCGTTGGGCTGATAGCGGACCGCCGAAAGCGCGGCCTGTTCCTGCGCAGTCGGCTTGGCCAGCAGCTTGAGCGCCTGATCGGAATGGGTGGCGATGATGACTTGGTCGAACTGATCCGGAAGGGCCTTTTCCGCCGAAATAGTGACTGAATTGCGCTGCCGCTCGATCGCGGTGACCGGGGTGCCGGTGCGGAATTCGACACCGCGCAGGCGCAGGGCGGCCTCCAGCCGCTTAACATATTCGATCGACCCGCCCGAGACCGTCCACCACTGATGCTGACCGGTCGCCGACAACAATGCGTGGTTCTCAAAGAAGCGGAGCAAGCTTTTCGCGGGGAACGCGCCGATCTGATCGGCAGGCGTGGACCAGATCGCCCCGCAGATCGGCAGCAGGTAATAGCGCCGGAACCATTCGCCCAAGTTCAGCTCGTTCAGCAGACCATCTATCGTCACGTCGTCGCTTTGCGCAACCGAAACAGCCTTCGCGTTGAACTTCGCGATATCCGCGACCATCCGCAGAAAACCCGGCCGGGCCAAGTTCCGCTTTTGTGCGACGAGGCTATTCAAGTCGCGCAAAGCATATTCGATCCGGCCCTGATCGATCGTCACGCCAAAGCTCATATCGGATTTCTCGACCGGCACGTCGAGTTCGGAGAACAGGCGCGTCAGATGCGGATAATTCGCGTAATTAAACACGATGAACCCGGTATCGACCGGCTGGTCGCCGTTGCGCCCCGCAGTGATCGTGCGCGAATGCCCCCCAAGCCGCGTCTCCGCCTCGTAGATGGTAACGCGATTATGCGGAGCGATTTGCCACGCCGCCGCCAGACCGGAAATCCCGGATCCGATGATCGCGATGCGTTGCGCATGTGGATGCAGGGCATCAAATGACATTCGAATTCTCCCAAGCTCTTGAAGGCGTAACGGTGCATATTACCGTTTGGATCAGAAGTTTTTTCGCATCGCATGTGAACCGCTATCTCATAAGCTGCGTATCGGTCACATGCTGAGAGATGCGACCATCAACTTCGACACCACAGGGACCCCGCCAATCGTGGCGGGTCAGGCCTTTGCCGGGAAGATAATGGACGACAGGAAATCAGCGAAACCGACGCCCGAGGCGGCTTGCGAGCAGACCGATTGGCTCGTGGCAGTTCGTGACAAGCGTGACAAACTGGCCTTCGCGCGGCTTTATGATCACTTCTCGCCGCGACTGAAGGGGATGCTGGTACGCTCCGGCATGACGCAGGCGGCGGCGGAGGATGTGGTTCAGGACGTGATGCTCACGATCTGGCGGAAGGCACATCTTTACGACGAGACGCGGGCACGCGCCTCCGCATGGATTTACCGGATTGCACGCAATCGACAGATCGATGTGATCCGAAGACGGCCCCGGCCCGTTCCAGACGAGCTGATCGCCGAGGCCGAGACGCGGGAAACCCGAGAGGCCGATGCGGCGATCGGGCTGGAACAGGAAGCGGCGCAGCTGCGCGAAGCGATCGAGGCACTGCCGGAAGCGCAGCGCGAGATCATCGAGCGGGCCTATGTGGGCGAACTCACACAGGCCGAAATACGCGAGGCGACGGGTCTCGCCCTTGGGACGATTAAATCGCGGATCCGGCTGGCGCTGGAGAAGCTTAGACACGAGTTAAGGGATCTGAGAGAAGAATGACCGAGATTACGCATCATTTGCCCGATTGGTTGGTACGGTCCTACGCGACCGGCTCGCTCGGTCATGCGTTCTCGCTGGTCGTGGCGGCGCATGTGAGCCAGTGCGACGAGTGTCGCGCACGGCTCGAAGCAGAGGAACTGGCGGGCGGGCTGGTTCTGGATGACCTTAAAGGCATGGCCCCCAGCGACGATTTGCGGCGACGTGTGTTTGACGGGTTGGACGACGAGGATGTGATCGTCGCTGAGCAACCTGCGCGTGCCGGAATCTATCCGGGCGCCGTGGTCGAGGCGATGGGCGCCGACAGTCCGCGCTGGCGGGCCTTGGGCGGCGGCATCAAGCAGGCCATCCTGAGCGAGGATAAAGAAGGGTCGGCCCGGCTTCTGTACATTCCGCCGGGGATGGCGGTGCCGGATCACACACATGGCGGGCTGGAATTGACGCTGGTGCTGCAGGGGTCCTTCTCGGACGAGACCGGGCGCTTTGGCGTCGGCGATGTGGAAGTGGCGGATGACGATCTCGATCACACGCCGATCGCGGGGATGGAGGATGTCTGCATCTGCCTCGCCGCGACCGATGCGCCGCTGAAGTTCAAGGGCCTTCTGCCGCGCTTGTTGCAGCCGATCTTCCGGATTTAAGACCCTAAATCCGCCGAAACAGAGCCCCGATCCAGAGGGCAAGCGTAGCCGCCCGGCTTTGGCGATAGAGCCTCAGCCGGGCGAATTCTTTCAGACGGGTCGAAAACCCCGCCTCGCGCATCCTCTTGAAGCGATCGAAAATGGCCCGGTTCTCGGGCGTGAACCGATGTGCGGATGCGGTGAGTGCTGCAGATTGATCGTCGATCCAGCACCGCCAATCGCCGGACAGCATGCATCCGAGTCGAGAGAGTTTGGCGCGCATTGTGATGTTCGCCCCTTCCGCGTTGCCACCGTGTTGGCGGTAGAGAAGCGTGGGCTCCACATCATAGGTGACCCGCGCGCCACACCCGGTGAACAGCTGATAGAGCCACCAGTCGTGACGCGGCGCGACCCGCAATTCGCGCGCCGCCGAGATGGCCAGTTCGGCCCCGGCCGGGTTCAGGAGAATGGTGTTTCCCGCCGCGATATTCTGCACCAGTGCATTACGGAAAGACGGCGGGCGTGTGTGTCGGACGGAGAGATGCTGGTCTTCCAGATCAGCGTTGCAGACCCAAGTCCGGCTGCAATAAAGCGCAGCTTCCCCTTCGCTCAAACTCGAAATGCCGCGCGCGAGCCGATCCGGTAGCCAGACATCATCCTGATCACAAAAGGCGATGCAATCCCGCTGCGTACTATCGATTCCCCGCAGCAGTGACAGGAAATTCTCTCCCGCGCTGGTCCGTGGACCTCTCACGATCTGCACGTCATGGCTGCGCGCGAATTCCGCCAAGACGTCTTGGGCGGCGTCGGTTCGGCTGTCATCCCCGACGATCAGACGCCAATCCCGATGGGTTTGCGCCGCGAGGCTTTCCAGCTGATCGCGCAGTTCCGGACCCGGATCGCATGTCGCCATCAGGATCGTCACTCGCGCCACGGTCGCTTACTCAATCAGGCGCAGCAGATACTCGCCATAGCTGTTCTTGCCGAATTTCTTCGCGCGGTCGGCGAGTGCGTCTGCACTGATCCAGCCTTTCTCGAAGGCGATCTCGTCAGGCGAGCCGCTTTGCAGCCCCTGCCGCTCTTCCAACGTGCGCACGAAATTCCCCGCATCGAGCAGGCTGCCATGCGTTCCGGTGTCGAGCCAGGCAAAGCCCCGGCCCATCTGGGTGACCGAGAGCGCGCCGTCATGCAGGTAGGTTTCCAGAAGAGACGTGATCTCCAACTCGCCGCGGGCGGAAGGCGTAAGCGTCTTGGCGCGGTCCGGCGCGGTTTCATCGAGGAAGTAGAGCCCCGTGACCGCGAATTGCGACGGCGGCACTTCGGGCTTCTCGATGATCGCGCGCGCGGTGCCGCTGTCGTCGAAATCCACCACGCCATACCGCTCCGGATCACGCACGCGGTAGCCGAAGACGGTGCCGCCATCTGTGGTCGCATTCGCCGCTTTCAGGATCTCGCCGAGACCCGCGCCGAAGAAGATGTTGTCGCCCAGAACCATCGCCGAAGGGCTGCCCGCGAGAAAATCTTCAGCCAGCAGATAGGCCTGCGCCAGACCGTCGGGCGAGGGCTGGGTGATATAGGTCAGGCTCAGCCCCCACTGGCTGCCATCGCCGAGCGTGCGGATGAACTGCTCCTGATCATGCGGCGTCGTGATCACCGCGATCTCGCGAATGCCCGCCAGCATCAGCGTCGTCAGCGGATAGTAAATCATCGGCTTGTCATAGACCGGCAGAAGCTGCTTCGAGACGCCCATCGTGATCGGATAGAGCCGCGTGCCCGAGCCGCCCGCCAGAATGATCCCCTTGCGCGTCATATCGCCCCCAATTCAGTCAAAACCTCGTCCAATCCCGATCTCCAATCGGGTCTATTCAGGCCGAACACGGCCAGATCGCTGCAGTCGAGCCGCGAATTGAGCGGCCGTTTCGCAGGCGTCGGATAATCGGCGGTGGGAATATCCTCCACCGTCACGCCGCGCCCGGCCCGCGCGAAGATCTCCCGCGCAAAGCCCGCCCAGCTTACATCGGGAGAGCCTGAGAAATGGTAAACGCCACTTTTCTCGGGCGCGCGCTGCAACTGCGCTGCCATCGTCAGGCACGCCTCGGCGATGGCGCGGGCGGGCGTTGGCCCGCCGATCTGGTCGGCGACGATCGTCAGGTGATCGCGGTTCTCCGACAGGCGCAGCATCGTCTTCACGAAATTCCCGCCATGGGCCGAGAAGACCCAGCTGGTGCGCAGAATGGCGAATGGGCCACCCGCACCCGCAGCCCGGATCGCTTCTTCGCCGGCGAGCTTTGTGCGGCCATAGGCGCCAAGCGGAGCGGTCGGGTCGGTGGGTTTGAACGGCGCATCGCCCGAGCCGTCAAAAACGTAATCGGTGGAGATGTGAACGAAGGGAATTTCGAGGTCGTGGCAGGCTTTGGCCATCGCAGCGGGCGCGTCACCGTTGACCACCTGGGCGAGCGCCTCTTCTTCTTCAGCTTTGTCCACGGCGGTATAGGCCGCGGCGTTGATCACGGCCTCGGGCTTGGCTTCCCGGATCGCCTCAGCTGCGGCGCCGGGATCACGCAAATCGACCCTATTCCGGCCTAAAAACTCCGCATCAGGGGCGAGGCGCTGTAGCTCCTGCGCCACCTGGCCGGTCTGTCCAAAGACGAGGATCATGCCTTGCCCAGCCTTTCACCGACACCGTGCCGCTCTAGCAGCGGGCGCCACCAGTCTTCGTTGTCGAGATACCAGCGCACCGTGCGCTCGAGCCCCTCTTCAACGGTGACGCTCGGCCGCCAGCCCAGCTCCTCGCGGATGCGGGTCGGGTCGATCGCGTAGCGCGCATCGTGGCCGGGGCGGTCGGTGACGAAGGTGATCAGATCGGCATATGGCGCGTCGCCCGGACGCAGCTTGTCGAGAATGGTGCAGATCGTCTGGACCAGCTCGAGATTCGACCGCTCGTTCTCGCCACCGATATTGTAGCTGCGGCCCAAAGCGCCCTTCTCCAGCACGAGAAGCAGCGCATCGGCGTGATCCTCGACATAGAGCCAGTCGCGCACGTTGGACCCGTCGCCATAGATCGGCAGCGGCTTGCCCGCGAGTGCGTTCAGGATCACCACCGGGATCAGCTTTTCCGGGAAGTGATAGGGGCCGTAATTGTTCGAGCAATTGGTGAGCACGACCGGCAGGCCATAGGTCTCGTGCCAAGCGCGCACGAGATGGTCCGAGCCCGCTTTCGAGGCGGAATAGGGACTGTTCGGGGCGTAGGGCGTCTCTTCGGTGAACTGGCCGGTGGCCCCAAGCGTGCCATAGACCTCGTCGGTCGAGATGTGATGGAAGCGGAAGCTCTCGGGACGGCCTTCACCCTCCCAGTAGGCACGCGCAGCCTGCAGCATGTTGTAGGTGCCCATCACGTTCGTCTCGATGAAAGCGCCGGGACCGTCGATCGAGCGATCCACGTGGCTTTCGGCGGCGAGATGCATCACCGCGTCGGGTTTGTGGCGCGCGAAGATCGCCGCCAAAGCCTCGGGATCGCGGATATCGGCCTGCTCGAACGCATAAAGCGGGCTGTCTGCAACGGGTGCAACGTTCTCGAGGTAGGCGGCATAGGTCAGCGCGTCGAGGTTCACCACCTTATAGCTGCGCGAGACGGCGAGACGGACAACGGCGGAGCCGATGAACCCTGCACCGCCCGTAACGAGGAGCTTCATTCTGCGCCCTCCCAGATGAAGGGGCTATTGAGCGCGGAAAACAGAGGTGCCTCGGCATCCTTGCCGGACAAAACTGGCTCTGTTCCTGCGGAAAGCGGCCAGTCTATGCCCAGATCGGGATCGTCCCAGCGGATCGCGCCTTCACAGTCGGGCGCGTAGTAATCCGAGCATTTGTAGACGATCTCGGTGCCCGGCTCGAGCGTGACGAACCCATGCGCGAAGCCCGCCGGGATCAGCAGCTGCTTGCCGTTCTCGAAGCTCAGCTCGGTGCCGAACCATTGGCCGTAGGTCGGGCTACCTTTGCGGATATCCACCGCGACGTCCCAGAGCCGCCCACGTCCGCAGCGCACCAGCTTCGCCTGCGCATGGGGCGGGGCCTGAAAATGCAACCCGCGCACCGTGCCCACGGCCTCGGACACCGAATGATTATCCTGCACGAAGCCGATCTCGATCCCGGCCTCGGCAAAGCGCTTCGCCGAATAGCTCTCGGAGAAAAATCCACGGTGATCGCCGAATCGCTTCGGGGTGATCACCAGAACGCCGCTGAGAGGAGTTGGTTCGACTTGCATTCGCCCTGCCTGTGTTGCTTCGGGAAAGTTGTGCCAAAGCACGGCCCGAAAGGCCAGCGACATCGCTGCATGCCAAGAAATCAGGGGAAATCGGGAAAATGGTCGGAGCGAGAGGATTCGAACCTCCGACCCCCTGCTCCCGAAGCAGGTGCGCTACCAGGCTGCGCTACGCTCCGACCGTGGGCGGGGAATTAGCCGCTTGTGCAGGGTTTTGCAAGGGGGTCTGAGTCAGCTTCTTGAATTGCGTGCACGAAGGCCCAAAACGCGACCCAGAAGCGACGATCGCGGGGCGGTGACGGTTTCCGACCGGCCCCTTGTGCGCAGCACCGGCTGGTTCTCGGAGACACGCGTCTCGCGAATGACGATGTAGATGCCCGAGAGGATAACCACTCCCGCGCCGACAAGCGTCGGAATGTCCACGCTCTCGTGGAAGATGATCCAGCCGTAGAAGACCGCCCAGAGGATCTGCGAATATTGCATCGGCGCGACGATGGCGGCCTCGCCCGCGCGATAGGCGAGGATTTGCAGGAAAGAGGCGGTCAGGCCGAAGATCGCGATCACCGCCATGAGGCCGAGATCACCGATCTGCAGCGGCTGCCAGACGAAGGGCAGAAGGATCGCCATGACGATCACATTGCCCAGAAGCGGCGAGAGCAGCAGCACGACGGAGCGCTCCTCCGAGCCGATCTTGCGCACGATCACCGACGCCAGCGCCCCGGTGACCGCCGCCGTCATCGCCGCAAAGTGGCCCGGCGCGAGGTCTGCCTGTCCGGGGCGCACGACGATCACCACGCCGATCAGGCCGAGGATGACAGCGGCCCAGCGGTGAATGCCGACCTTCTCGCCAAGGATCGGGATCGAGAAAACGGTGACCAAGAGCGGCATCGCGAAGAGGAGCGGATAGACCTGTGCGAGCGGCAGGGTCGAGAAGGCGTAGAAAGCGCAGAGCCCGGTGACGACGGTGGTGACGACCCGCCCGACGACCCAGCCGGGATGTACCGGGCGCAGGCTTCCCCCGCGCTTGTCGTTGAGCAGGATCACCGAGAGCAGCGGGAAGGACAGGAGCGCCGCAAAGAACACGATCTGAACCGGCGAATAGGTTTGGCCCAGATGTTTGATGATGACGTCATGCGTGGCGAAAATCGCCATCGAGGTCAGGCCGAGCGACGCACCGCGTGCGTTTGATTTTCCGCCGAAATCGGGCATGGGAGGCTCCCGGTGTTATCGCTCACATCTTGAGCGGATGTTCGGGAGTTGCAAGGCCACGACACGAAAAAGGCGCGAGCTTTCGCCCGCGCCTTTCACAAAACTTGTCTCGTGGATCAGAGCGACGCGTCGAGCGCTTCGACGATCTTGTCGCCCATCTCGGAGGTCGAGACCGGAGTGCCGCCTTCGGGGCCCATCAGGTCCGCGGTGCGCACGCCATCGGCCAGCACTTTCTCGATCGCGGTTTCCAGACGGGTCGCCTCGTCGCCCTGATCGAAGCTGTAGCGCAGCGCCATCGCGAAGCTGAGGATACAGGCGATCGGGTTGGCCTTGCCCTGCCCCGCAATGTCGGGGGCCGAACCGTGCACGGGCTCGTACATCGCTTTCGGGCGACCATTCGCCATCGGCGCGCCGAGCGACGCGGAGGGCAGCATCCCGAGCGAACCGGTCAGCATCGCCGCGCAGTCGGACAGGATATCGCCGAAGAGGTTGTCGGTGACGATCACGTCGAACTGCTTGGGCGCGCGCACGAGCTGCATCGCGCCATTGTCGGCATACATGTGGCTCAGTTCGACTTCGGGGTATTCCTCGCCGACGCGGGTCACGACCTCGCGCCAGAGGATGCCCGACTCCATCACGTTGGCTTTCTCCATCGAGCAGAGCTTCTTGTTGCGCTTCATCGCCAGCTCGAAAGCGGCGCGGGCGGCGCGCTCGATCTCGGACTCGGTGTAGCGCTGGGTGTTGATGCCCACACGCTCGTTGCCTTCTTCGAAGATGCCGCGCGGCTCGCCGAAATAGACGCCCGAGGTCAGCTCGCGCACGATCATGATGTCGAGGCCTGCAACCACGTCCTTCTTCAGCGAGGAGAAATCCGCCAGCGCGTCGAAGCATTGCGCGGGGCGCAGGTTGGCAAACAGATCCATCTCCTTGCGCAGACGCAGCAGGCCGCGCTCGGGCTTCACCGAGAAGTCGAGCACGTCGTATTTCGGACCGCCCACGGCGCCGAGCAGAACCGCGTCCACTTCCTGCGCCTTCGCCATCGTCTCATCGGCCAGCGGCACGCCGTGCTTGTCGTAGGCCGCACCACCGACGAGGTCTTCGCTGACGTCGAAGGCGAGATCACGCTTGGCACCGTACCAGTCGATGACTTTGCGAACCTCGGCCATGACTTCGGGGCCGATCCCGTCGCCGGGCAGGATGAGGATGGAGGGGTTGGACATGAGGATAATCTCCCAAGAAAACAGGGTCTCGAAGGGCGTATCCCCTGCCCGCCCCTTGGTCAAGCGGCACAGGTCGCGAAACCGTGTCTGGACGATCGGCAAGCGGTTGCCGAGGCTTCGGCGGGCTTTTGCGGATCGAGTGGTTGGCGAGTGGCCCCTGCACGCGTATGAGCGCATGCTAGAGTTTAGAGCAGGCAGACGACACATGAGGGCGAAATGAATCGCAGGGTATTGATCCTGGGAATGGGCGGTTTGTTCGGATCTGCTGCGGCACGGTCCTTCAGGGCCGCTGGCTGGGACGTCGATCGCTATCGCCGGGGCACCGACATGGCTATCGCAGCGCGCGGCGCGCGGTGGATCGTAAATGCGATGAACCCGCCGAACTACCACGACTGGGCGAACCAGATCCCCCAGATCACCAAGCAGGTTCTGGCCGCCTCGCGCGATAGCGGGGCCTCCGTGATGGTGCCGGGCAATGTCTATGTCTACGGGCGCGAGCCGTCTCCGTGGAGCGCCGCGACCCCGCATCACGCCTGCACCCGCAAGGGCAAGATCCGCGCCGAGATGGAGGCGCGCTACCGCGCCCATGCCGAAGAAGGCCGTTCGGTCGCGATCCTGCGCGGCGGCGATTTCATCAATGCCGAGTCACCCGACACGCTGATGAACCGGGTGATGCTGAAGGATTTGCGCAAGGGCAAGATCACCACGCTCGGGAAGCCCGATGCACAGCGCGTCTATGCCGATCTCGAGGATATGACCCGGATCGCCGTGCAACTGGCCGAGACCGAAGATCACACGCCCGGGCTGCTCGATCTCGGGTTTCCCGGCACGCGGTTCTCCGCGCGCGAGCTGGCCGAGGAATTCTCGAGTCAGATGGGGCGCGACATCTCGATCAAGAAATTCCCGTGGACGGCGCTGCTGCTTGCCTCGCCCGCATGGGAGCTGGCACGTGAGCTGCGCGAAATGCGCTACCTGTTCGACATGAGCCACGAGATCGACGGCACCGACTTCCACGCGCGCTTCCCGGAATTCACGCCGAAGACGCTGCAGCGCGTGGTGTTCGAACATCTCTATATCCGAGGCCTCAAGGTCGTACCCGATCAGGGCAATGCGATGTCGAGCCACACCATCTTGTGACGCGAGGCGGCTACGGCCGCCTTCGCCAAGGGCGCGCCCGGCTTCGGCCAGACGACGCCCGCCCCCGTCACCCTCAAGTCGGTCGACGGCAGAACGTAATCGAGCCGCAGATTGCCCGGCCCGTCGTAATCGGCGGTATCGAGGCCCGGATCGCCTTCATGCATGGGATCGGCGGCTTGCGTCGCACCATCACTGCGCGGCAGCGGGTCTTGCAGATGCGGGCCGTTCAGCAGCAGATCGAGCGCATCACGCCGCCCCTCCCCGTCTTTCGGATCGAGATTGGCGTCGCCTAGCAGGATCACCGGCGCTTCGGGCGGCAGCGCGTCGAGCTCCCCATCCAGATAGCGGAGCCAGAAGGCGCTTTCGTCACGATTGCGGCGTCCGTTGCGGTCCTCGGGTCCGTCGAAAACCGGCGGTGTCGCGGCGAAGGCCAAAATATGCAGCCGCTCGCCCGAAGGCAGTTGGAGCGGCACATCCCAATGCGCGGTGGAGCTGAGACGCTGCACCTCCAGCGCTTCAGGCGAAAGATCCGCCCCTGCGCTTTGCCCGTCAGGCAGGTCCTTCCACAGCATTGCGGAGAAGTCGCGCGCGCGGTCGGCCTCAATCGGGTAGCGCGACAGTAGCGCCAGACCGCCCTGCCCCGGAAACCGCCCGTAGCCCTGCGCATCGCGCGCGTCCCCAAGCTTGCCGTTTCCGTCGAGATCGGCCCCGCTCGGCCAGCCGCTATTGGGACGCGGCGCGAAGAGATGCAGATAGGGCTGCGCGAAAGTCTCATTCAGCGCGGCCAGCGCCTGCCCGTCATGGTCCCAGTCGATCCCGGTCAGCAAAAGCACATCCGGCGCGATCGCATCGACGATCCGGGTCACAGCCGCGACCTGCGCTGCGTCATTACGGATATCTTTCAGCAAAAGCCCCGGACCCCGGCGCGAAAGCCCGGCATCCCATGTCGCCACGCGCAGGCTCTCTGCCGCGGCAGGCAGCGCCAGAAACGCCGCGATCAGGCCGGCAAGTAGTCGCTCGCCCCGGAAGCGAGACGCTTGTTTTCGATCATTTGCGCCACCCGCGCCAGCGCGATGCCGCGCATGAACAGGCTTGCGGGAAGGAAGGCCCATGCCGTCACCATCCAGATCATCGTATGGGGCACTTCGAGCGTCACGATCACGAAACTGACCGAGACGAGTTTGAGCACCGCCGGAATAAGGAAGGGCAAAAGGAAGCCCAGCGCAATGTTGAACCAGGAATCGCGGCGCAGACGCTCGACTACGTCGCCGCCTGCGGTCGGGTCGAAGGTGGGCAGATTGACCCAGACGTTGAATTTCGTATGCGCCTGCGGCCAGCCCATGATCCGCATGACGATGACGAAATAGCCAAGGGTCAGCAGCGAGATCAGGTAGGCCATCCCCGCGGCGGTGCGCACCAGCGCGACCTGATGCAGTGAGGCATCCGCCGGCAGCGCGAGTTGCAGCAGGCGAACGGGGCTGTAAGGCACGTCGATGGAGCTGGCGACGGTCGTGCCCAGAACCTCGATCAGCCGGGTCAGCGTCGAGGCATGATACTGCGACTGCACCGCCAGCGAGAGCAGCAGAACCGTCAGGAACAGCGACATGAAGCGGATGCGGTTGAAGGGCGGCGCATCGCGAAACTCGATCAAGCCGGGATAAACGGAAGCATATTCGAAAAGGGTCAGCGCAAAGCCGAACAGCGCCATGAGCGCCACGATCTGTGCGGTGTCACTACTGGTATCGGGCAGAATAAGCGCGGGGGTGCAGATCACCACCGCGACGAGGATCGCGCGAACAAGCGCCCCTGAGAGACGTGAGAACACAGTTACCCTACCCTTCCCTGCGGTCGGATGCGGTACATTGCCGATCCTTTTACCCGCAAGACGCGCGCCGACTGTGGCGCGCTGCCTCAAACTTGCCATGATTTTGCCCAAGTTCCCGATCCAAGCAAATAGTGTTTTCAGACTCTGTGCCGCATTAAGGCATTTTCTTGGAAGACCTGGTGCGACATTGCATCAACAAAGGTGCAAAAATGTGGCAACCTAGGAGGCGAAACCATATTTTGTGGATCAAGGGGTTAGCGCCTCAAAAACCCTCAGGAGTCGCGATTGGCAAAGCCAAGTGCGGCAAGCCCGACACCATCCGCCAGCAACTGGATTCCTAGCAATAGTCCAAGGATTTGCGTCGCTATCTGATCGAATGCGGAGAAGATCAGCACGCCGATCAGGATCGAAACCGCGCCCGATAGGACCAGCATCCACCGCAGGCGCGGCCCGGCAAGGCGCAGACCGAGGAGCAAGCGCAGCGCGCCCATCAGCAGGAAGAGAACACCGACCACCGCCGCGAGCGACACCGTGCCGGACATCGGATCGGCCATCAGCCAGACGCCGACGACGATGTTGAGAAGTGCGATCAGCGCATGCCACGCCCGATGCGCCCCGTCGCGGTCGTTGAAGGCGAGCCACGCCTGCACAACCCCGGCGACCAGGAACAGGATGCCGACGAAGGTGGTCAGGGCCAGCGAGGTCGCGAAGGGATTCGTGATGGCCGCAACGCCGAGAACGATCAGCACGAGGCCGGTCACCAGAAACAGGGTCGAAACGCGCATCGCATCATCCTCTCGATCTACGTCAAATGATGAACCCTACCACGGGTGCAGGGTTCCCGCGCCCCCCTCTCATGTAAAAAGCCGCCCCGGTCGGAGCGGCTTTTCACTTCGCGATGGCGTCTTGGGTTACACCCAGGGACGCGCCTGATGCATCTGCGTCTCGAACGTGTCGATGGCCGCGGCCTTCTCCAGCGTCAGGCCGATATCGTCCAGACCTTCGAGCAGGCAGTGCTTCTTGAACGCGTCGACGTCGAACTTGATCGTCTCGCCTTCCGAGGTCGTGATCTCCTGGTTCTCGAGATCGACGGTCATCCGTGCGTTCGAGCCCTTCTCGGCATCCTTCATCAGCATGTCGACCTGCTCCTGCGGAAGCACGATCGGCAGCATCCCGTTCTTGAACGAGTTGTTGTAGAAGATGTCGGCGAAGGAGGTCGAAACGATCACCTTGATGCCGAAATCGGCCAGCGCCCACGGGGCGTGCTCGCGCGAGGAGCCGCAGCCGAAGTTGTCGCCGACGACGAGGATCTGCGCTTCGCGATATTGCGGCTTGTTGAGCACGAAGTCGGGGTTCTCGTTGCCCTGACGGTCGTAACGCATCTCGTCGAACGCATGCACGCCGAGACCGGTGCGCTTGATCGTCTTCAGGAAGCCCTTGGGGATGATCATATCGGTGTCGATATTGACCAGCGGCATGGGGGCGGCGATCCCGGTAACTTTTTCGAACTTTTCCATTCTCGTCGCTCCTTACGCGTCTTCCAGTTCCATCAGCTTGCGCACATCGGTCAGATGACCGGTGACAGCAGCTGCGGCGGCCATGGCCGGGCTCATCAGATGGGTGCGGCCCTTGTAGCCCTGACGCCCTTCGAAGTTCCGGTTCGAGGTCGACGCGCAACGCTCGCCCTCGGCCAGCTGGTCGGGGTTCATCGCGAGACACATCGAGCAGCCCGCCATGCGCCATTCGAAACCGGCATCGAGGAAGATCTTGTCCAGACCTTCTTCCTCCGCCTGCGCGCGCACGAGACCCGAGCCCGGCACGACCATCGCGCGGACGCCATCGGCCAGCTTGCGGCCTTTGACGACTTCGGCGGCAGCGCGCAGATCCTCGATCCGCCCGTTGGTGCACGAGCCGATGAAGACCACGTCGATCTTGATGTCGGTCAGCTTGGTGCCAGCTTCGAGGCCCATGTAGTCGAGCGCACGCTTGGCCGCTTCGACCTTGCCGCCTTTGAAGTCCTCCGGCGCGGGGACAGAGCCCGAGATCGGCAGCACGTCCTCGGGCGAGGTGCCCCAGGTCACGACGGGTTCGATCTCTTCGGCCTTAATGGTGACGACCTTGTCGAAATGCGCACCCTCATCGGTGTTGAGTTGCTTCCACCAATGCAGAGCCGCTTCCCATTGCGCGCCTTTCGGCGCGTGGGCCCGGCCTTTGACATACTCGAAGGTCTTCTCGTCCGGTGCGATGAGGCCAGCGCGCGCGCCGCCTTCGATCGCCATGTTGCAGACGGTCATGCGGCCTTCCATCGACAGATCGCGGATCGCTTCGCCGCAATATTCGATGACATGGCCGGTGCCGCCGGCGGTGCCGGTCGCACCGATTACCGACAGCGTGATATCCTTGGCCGTGACGCCCGGACGCAGCTTGCCGGTGATCTCGACCTTCATGTTCTTCGACTTCGACTGGATCAGCGTCTGGGTCGCCAGAACGTGCTCAACTTCCGAGGTGCCGATGCCATGGGCGAGCGCGCCGAACGCGCCATGGGTCGCGGTGTGGCTATCGCCGCAGACGACGGTCATGCCCGGCAGGGTCCAGCCCTGCTCGGGACCGACGATGTGCACGATGCCCTGACGCACGTCGGAGACCGGGTAATAGTTCACCCCGAAATCCTTGGCGTTCTTGTCGAGCGCGTCGACCTGAATCCGGCTTTCCTCGTTCTCGATCCCCTTGGCGCGGTCGAGCGTGGTCGGCACGTTGTGATCCGGAACGGCGATGGTTTTCTCCGGCGCGCGCACTTTGCGGCCCGCGATGCGCAGCCCTTCGAAGGCTTGCGGCGAGGTCACTTCGTGGACGAGGTGACGGTCGATATAGAGCAGGCTGGTGCCGTCTTCGTCTTCGGACACGACATGCGCGTCCCAGATCTTGTCATAGAGGGTCTTCGGAGCAGACATGGCTCTCACTTTCTTTGGATGGCTGGCCTAAAAACGGCCGTTTGTCAGACATGGGGCAGCAGGCGCAGATATGCGCCCGCGGGCGCAGAGCATCAAAGTCGTGCCAGCACCGAGCGGCTTTCGCCGTAGAAGCGCTCGCGGAGGCGGGCGCGGTCATCCATGTCGAAAACGAGTGTCATGGGGCGCTAAATACGGCGAATCCGTCTCTGAGGCAATCGAAGAGTCCGTGTTTGGACTGATCGCAAAACCGGGCTAACGTCATTTTCATGAATTTCGCGAATGGGGACATCGTCAAGATATTGGCTTCGATCTGGGCGCAGATCGAAATCTTCCTCAATTCGATCGTGCTGCCCTCGCGGCTCTGGCAGTTCGGGATCATTGCGGCATGTTTCGCGCTGGCCCATCTCGGGCGGATCTGGCTTGCCCCGAAAGTCGACGACTGGGGGCGGAGGCGTGAGCTTTCGACCCGCCAGCTTCGGCTGCTGATCCTGTTCCGGCAACGTCTGCGCGGCTTCCTCTTCATTCTTTTCGCCTGGGGCTCGGTCTTCGTGCTCGAGGCGACCAAAGGCTTTTATTCCTGGCGCTTCCTCGTGGTGCTGGTGGCAACGCTGGTCACGGCGTGGCTGGTCGTGGGCCTCGTCGCGCGACTGATCCGCAACGCGCTTCTGCGCCGCATCGTGCGCTGGGGCGCGTGGATCTGGGTGACGCTCTATTATCTCGGGCTGTGGGACGAAACCGTGCGGCTGCTGAACGGGACGGCTGTAGAGTTCGGGGATTTCCGGATCACAGCCTACGGCGTTCTCAAGGCGCTGGTGCTGACGACGATCCTGCTGTCGGTCGCGCGGATCATCTCGGGGCAGACCTCGGTGCGGCTGCGCACCAACGAGGATATCAGCCCCTCGATGTCGGAGCTGGTCATCAAGGTGATGCAGGTTCTGCTCTATGGCGCGGCGCTGTTCATCGGGATCAAGGCGGTGGGCTTCGACCTGACCGGGCTTGCGGTTCTGTCGGGTGCGATCGGCGTCGGCCTCGGCTTCGGTCTGCAGAAAGTCGTGTCGAACCTCGTCTCGGGCGTGATCATCCTGCTGGATAAATCGATCAAGCCCGGCGACGTGATCAGCCTTGGCGAGACTTTCGGCTGGATCAATTCGCTGGGCGCGCGCTACGTCTCTGTCGTTACGCGCGACGGCAAGGAATACCTGATCCCGAACGAAGACCTGATCACCGGGCAGGTCGTCAACTGGTCCCATTCCAACGAATTCGTGCGGATCGACCTGCCCTTCGGCACCTCCTATCACGATGACCCGCACGTGGTGCGCAAGCTCGCGGTGGAGGCCGCGCAATCGGTGAACCGCGTTTTGAAGAACCGCCCGACCGTGTGTCACGTGACTGGGTTCGGGGACAGTTCGGTCGATTATCTTCTGCGGTTCTGGATCACGGACCCCGTCGAAGGGCTGACGAACGTGCGCGGGCAGGTGTTCCTCGCATTGTGGGATACGTTCAAAGCGAACGGCATTTCGATCCCGTTCCCGCAGCGCGAAGTGCGTTTGCTCGAAGGTTCGCAACTGGACTTGCAACCCGGGCCGGAAACGCATAGCGAAAATTCGCCGCATGAAAATTGAAATTGAACCTTCGGGATGCTATTTTCGGAGGACGTCCAGCGCCGGGGCCATTTCGGTGCGTAACATCTGGAGGACCATGTCCTGTCTCATCTTTCCATCGTGCCGAGTGATGCCGGCACAAAGGCAGCGGCCATGAATACACGGGCCGTCAATGCCGAAGCGACGAGCGAAGAAATCCTCGCGCGCGTCATTTCTTCCCTCGAAGACGACAAGGCCGAAGATATCGTGACCATCGACCTGCGCGGTCGGTCCTCGATCGGTGACTATATGGTTGTCTGTTCCGGGCGCAGCACGCGTCAGGTCAGCGCCATCGCCGAGAACCTGACCGAGCGGCTGAAGCACGAATTCGACCGGGCTTGCAAAGTCGAGGGCAAGGATCAGGGCGACTGGGTGCTGATCGACAGCTCCGACGTCATCGTTCACGTCTTCCGCCCGGAAGTGCGCGAGTTCTATCAGCTGGAAAAGATGTGGATGCCTGCGGGCGCCCCCGTCTGAGTTCGGCTGCATGAAGATCACGATCTGCGCGGTGGGCCGCTTGCGCAAGGGGCCCGAACGCGAGCTGATCGACGACTACCTGAAACGCTTCGAGAAATCCGGGCGCGCCTTCGGGCTCGGCCCGGCTTCCGTCGTTGAAGTCGAAGACAAGAAGGGTCTGGGGCAGGGCGCGGAGGCCGACCTGCTGAGCCGCGCAATTCCCGACGGATCGGTGATCGTCACGCTCGACGAGCGCGGCAGCCTGATTTCCTCGCCCGAATTTGCGACAAAGCTGCAAGGCTGGCGCGATCAGGCGCGCGATGTGGCTTTCGTGATCGGCGGCGCGGACGGGATCGATCCGTCCCTGCGCAGCCGCGCCGAGTTCTCGATTTCCTTCGGCAAGATGGTCTGGCCGCATATGCTGGCGCGCGTCATGCTGACCGAGCAGATTTACCGCGCCGGACAGATCATCGCCGGCACGCCCTATCACCGCGTCTGATCAGCACATCTTTAGATTGTGCAGTTTTCAATAGCTTGCGCAGCGTCTCCGCGACGTTACGCTGCGCTCGAAAACAATGCCCAGCAGGTCAGGCTCCATGAATACACTTCGCGACATGAATATTTCCGGCGCGTCCATTTCGCGCGAGGCGATGATGCTGATGGGCTTCCAGCGAACGCGCCAGATTTCCGGCACCGCGCGCAAGGCCTGGGAAGCCGGCGACAGGGGGCCCGCGCTGGAAGAAGTCGAGGCCCGCAACGAGGAGATTTTCCGGGGGGCGCTCGCCGAGGTCTTCACCGAGTATCTCCCGCTGCGCAAGGCGCTCGAGGAAACCGGTCGCCGCCCGACCCATGTGATCGACATCGGCTGCGGACAGGGTCTCAACGACGCGCTGCTGATCAAGGATTACGATTGCGCCGTGACCTTGATCGATATCGAGGAAACCCCGGAGCAATACCATTTCTGGAGCGATACCGGTGCGGGCTATGCCTCGCTCGACGCCGCGGCGGCGTTTCTACGCGACAATGGCGCCCATGCGGTCGAGACGCTCAACCCGGTCAAGCAGCCGGATGCTCTGGAGGGGGTCACGGGCGATCTGGTTACCAGCCTGATTTCCTGCGGTTTCCATTACCCGATCGGCGACTATCTCGACCTTATGATACGGGTGATCCGGGATGGCGGTGCGGTCATGCTGGACCTGCGTCGGCGCTACATGAACAAGCCAGACGCGGCGCTCTCGACGCTACTCGAGGCCACGCGACAGACCGAAATCCTAAGCTATGAGAAGAAAGCCCGGCGGATCATGTTCCAGGCCTGAGGCGCACACGCCCCCGGTTGCCGCGACGGCTTGCGAGGCGTATGAGGGGGCAACAGATTAGGAGGCCGCCATGACCCGCCCGAAACCCGTCGTCCTGTGCATTCTCGATGGCTTTGGCGAGCGAAAGGAGCGCGAAGGTAACGCGCCCCTGCTGGCCGATACCCCGAACCTCGACCGTGTCCTGTGGAACAACCCGGCGAAATCGACGCTGGTGACCTTCGGCCCCGATGTCGGTCTGCCGAGCGGTCAGATGGGCAATTCCGAGGTCGGCCACACCAATATCGGCGCAGGCCGGGTGGTGGCGATGGATCTGGGCCAGATCGATCTGGCGATCGAGGACGGGTCTTTCTTCAAGAACGAGGCGATCCTGTCCTTCATCGACACGATGAAAGAGAGCGGCGGGCGCGCGCATCTGATGGGCGTCATCTCGGATGGTGGCGTGCACGGCCATATCGAACATACGCTCGCCGCGGCGAAAATGGTCTCGGAGGCGGGCGTTCCGGTGCTGATCCACGCGATCACCGACGGGCGCGATGTCGCCCCCGATAGCGCGAAGTCCTTTGTCTCCGATCTCTGCGACCGGCTGCCCGATGGCTGCACGGTCGTCACGGTCGATGGCCGCTATTACGCGATGGACCGCGACAACCGCTGGGAGCGCGTGGGCCTTGCCTATGATGCGATGATCAACGGCAAAGGGCAGGGGGCCGACACCCCCGTGGCCGCCGTCGAGGCCAGCTACGACAAGAAGGAAATGGACGAGTTCATCAAGCCCACCGTGATCGGCGATTACGAGGGCGCAAAGGATGGCGACGGGTTCTTCTGTCTCAATTTCCGCGCCGACCGAGCCCGCGAAATCCTGCGCGCGATCGGCGAGCCGGACTTCTCGGAATTCGAGACCGGCCCGGGTCCGAAATGGGCGGCGCTGCTGGGGATGGTCGAATATTCCGACAAGCATAACGCCTATATGAAGACCGCCTATCCGAAGCGCGAGATCGTCAACACACTCGGCGAATGGATTTCGAAACAAGGGCTTAGCCAGTTTCACCTCGCCGAGACCGAGAAATACCCGCATGTGACCTTCTTCCTCAACGGCGGCAAGGAAGAGCCGTGGGAAGGCGAAGACCGCTACATGCCGAAATCGCCCAAGGTCGCGACCTACGACCTGCAGCCCGAGATGAGTGCGCCGGAAGTCACCGACAAATTCGTCGAGGCGATCGAGACCGGGTACGACCTGATCATCGTGAACTACGCCAACCCCGACATGGTCGGCCATACCGGCTCGCTGGAAGCGGCGATCGCGGCGGTGGAAGAGATCGACCACGATATCGGCCGCGTCGTCGAGGCGCTGGAGGCTGCGGGCGGCGCGATGATCATCACCGCCGATCACGGCAATTGCGAAACCATGATCGATCCGGAAACCGGCGGGCCGCATACCGCGCATACGACGAACCTCGTTCCGGTCTCTCTGGTCGGCGGGCCGGAGGGCGCCAAGCTGCGCGAAGGTCGGCTTGCGGATCTCGCGCCGACGCTGCTGGAGCTGATGCAGATCGAGCAGCCCGAGGAAATGACCGGAAAGAGCCTGATCGTATCGTGATCCGCGCCGCACTCGCAGCTCTTCTGATCTCAGCCGGGCCGCTTTGGGCGGAAGGATCGGGCGACGCCGCACTCAAGGCCTCGGCCGATCTGCGCAAAGCGATCACCGCGCTCGATGCGGCGCAGTCGAAATCCGACCGCATCGCGGCGCTGACGAAAACGATCCACGCCTACGAACAGGGCCTGAGCGCGCTACGCGACGGCTTGCGCCGGGCCGCGATCCGCGAGCGAGAGATCAAGCAGGGGTTCGACGCGAAACGCGAGGAGCTTGGCGGGCTGCTGGCCGTGATGTCGACGATGCAGCAATCCGACGGGCCGCTTTTGCTGCTGCATCCCTCGGGCCCCGAAGGCTCGGCCCGCTCGGGGATGGTGCTGTCTTCGGTCGCGCCTGCCTTGCAGGAAGAGGCGCAGAAGCTGAGCGTCCACCTCGAGGAGATCGCGACCCTGCGCAAGCTGCAGGAAAACGCGCGCGAGACGCTGGAAGCGGGGATGGTTTCGGTGACCAAGGCGCGCACCGCCCTGTCCGAGGCGATCTCGGAACGCCGCGAAAAACTCCCGCAGCGCTATCTCGAAGAACCCGAGGAGCTGACCGCGCTGGTGCAAAGCGCCGATACGCTCGAAGGCTTCGCGACGGGCCTAAGCGATATGGAAAACGATATCGGCCCACCGCGCGGCGATTTCGCGGGCGCGAAAGGCACGCTGAATCTGCCGGTGATCGGCTCGGTTCTGCGGAGCTTCAACGAGCCCGATGCCGCGGGGATCAAACGTCCCGGCCTCGTGATCGCAAGTGAGCCGGGCTCGCTGGTCACAACGCCCTGGGCTGCGACAATTCGCTACCGTGGTCCGTTGCTCGACTACGGAAATGTGATGGTCCTCGAACCCGCAGATGGATATCTTCTGGTTCTTGCGGGCCTCGGAACCGTCTATGGTGAGGTCGGAGACGTGCTGCCAAAGGGCACGCCCATTGGTTTGATGGGCGGAATTCAGCCGGGAGCGAAGGAATTCGGCAAGGAATTCGTGCAGGCGGCGACAGATGGCGCTGGTGCAGATCGCAGCGAGACGCTTTATTTGGAACTGAGAGAGGGCGGTAAGCCCGTGGACCCGACGCCGTGGTTCATCCAGACAAAAGACGACAAGGGTTGAGTATGAAAAAGTTCATGATGGCAGCGGTTGGCGGCACGCTCGCGGGGGCGCTTTTGTCCACGCAAGTCGCGGCGCCGCTGATGGCCGAAGAAACGAAACGCAACGAGACCGTCTACCAGCAGCTGGACCTGTTCGGCGACATTTTCGAGAAAATCCGCCAGGACTACGTTGAGCCGGTGGACAGCAAGAAGCTGATCGAAGCCGCGATCAACGGCATGCTCAGCTCGCTCGATCCGCATTCCAGCTACCTGCCGCCCTCCGATTACAGCGATATGCGCGTGCAGACGCGCGGCTCCTTCGGCGGCCTCGGCATCGAGGTCACGCAGGAAGACGGCTTCGTGAAGGTGGTTTCGCCGATGGACGGCACGCCCGCAGCCGAGGCTGGCATCAAGTCCGGCGATTTCATCACCGCGGTCGATGGCGAGTCCCTGATGGGTATCCCGCTCGATCAGGCGGTGGACAAGATGCGCGGGCCGGTCGGCTCGGACATCACCGTGACCATCGTCCGCGAAGGCGAGCAGGATCCGTTCGACGTCACGCTGACCCGCGACACGATCAAGCTGACCGCCGTGAAAGGCCGCCACGACGGCGATACCGTCATCCTGCGCATCACCACTTTCAACGACCAGACCTTCCCGAACCTCGAATCCTCGATCAAGGAGCAGGTCAAGGAAGTCGGTGGCATGGACAAGGTCGATGGCTTCATCGTCGATCTGCGAAACAACCCCGGCGGTCTGCTGACGCAGGCGATCAAGACGGCGGATGCGTTCCTCGACAAGGGCGAGATCGTCTCCACCCGTGGCCGGAACCCGCAGGATAGCGAGCGCTTCAACGCGACCGCGGGCGATATGGCCGACGGCAAACCGATCGTCGTGCTGATCAACGGTGGCTCGGCCTCGGCGTCGGAAATCGTGACCGGTGCGCTGCAGGATCATCACCGCGCGATCGTCGTCGGCACCAAGAGCTTCGGTAAAGGCTCGGTCCAGACGGTCATGCCGATCCAGGGCGAAGGCGCGATGCGTCTGACCACTGCGCGTTACTACACGCCGTCGGGTCGCTCGATCCAGTCGCTGGGCATCGCCCCCGACGTGGTCGTGCCGCAGCCCGATCAGCCGAAATCCGAGGATAAAGCGGCCGCCGAAGGCGACAACGCCCGCAAGATGACCTCCGAGGCCGATCTGAAGGGTGCGATCACCAACGACTCGATGACCGAGGACGAGAAGCAGCAGGCCGAGGACGAGCGCGCGAAAGCCGAAGAGGCCGCGAAGCGCCGGATGGAAGATTTCCAGATGTCCTACGCGATCGACCTGATCAAAGGTCTCTCGGCCATCGCGCCAGAGACGCAGGCTGACACCGCCTCGACGCAGAAGGCCGAAGCGCCCAGCGACGATGGTAAATCCGACACGCAGCAGAATTGAGGGAAGGGGCCTTCGGGCCCCTTTTTCATATGACCCCCGAAGAGATCGTTAAACTTCCTTACCGCCGCAATGTCGGCGTCGTGCTGATGAATCCCGCTGGCCTCGTGTTCGCAGGCCAGCGCATCGACAATCCCGGCCCGGCCTGGCAGATGCCGCAAGGCGGGATCGACAAGGGTGAGAAGCCGAAAGAAGCAGCCCTGCGCGAGCTGGAAGAAGAGACCGGGGTGAACCCCGATCTCGTCGAAATCGTCGCGAAAACCTCCGATTGGGTGCGCTACGACCTGCCGCACGATCTGGTGCCGAAGATCTGGAACGGTCGCTGGCGCGGTCAGGAGCAGAAATGGTTCCTGATGCGCTTCCTCGGCTCCGACGATCAGGTACAGATCGAGACCGACCATCCCGAATTTTCGGTCTGGCAATGGATGCCCTTCGACGAGCTGGTCGAGAATATCGTGCCCTTCAAACGCTCGGTCTATGAGGCCGTTCGCGCCGAATTCAGAGACTATCTCGGCTGAAACCTCAGAAATCGAGGCCCAGATCGAGCGTCCGGGCCGAATGGGTGAGTGCACCGGAGGAGATGTAATCCACACCGGTCGCCGCCACTTCGGCAATCCGCTCGAGCGTCATGTTGCCCGAAGCTTCCAGAACCACGCGGCCCGCATTCAGCGCCACGGCCGCGCGAAGCTCCGCGCTGTCCATATTGTCGAGCAGGATGACATCGGCCCCGCCGATCTTCAGCGCTTCTTCCATCTGGCGCAGCGTGTCGACTTCCAGCTCGATCCGCATCATGTGGCTGCGCGCCGCTTTCGCCGCTTCGAGCACCGCGCGCACGCCACCAGCCGCCGCGATATGGTTATCCTTGATCAGGATCGCGTCGGACAGACCGTAACGATGGTTAAAACCGCCGCCATGGGTCACTGCGGCCTTCTCCAGAGCGCGCAGACCCGGCGTAGTTTTCCGCGTGCAGGTGATGCGCGCCTTGGTGCCTTCGGTTTTCGCGACAAAACCTTCGGTTTTCGTGGCGATCCCGCTCAGGCGGCCCGCGAAATTCAGCGCGACGCGCTCCGCCATCAGGATCGAGGCGGCCGATCCGTCGACCGTCAGCAAAGTCTCACCCGCTTGGCAGGGTTTGCCGTCAGCGATCAGGATCGACACGCGCAGCGTGGGATCGACCAGCCGAAACGCCATCGCCGCGACCTGCATCCCCGAAACCACGCCATTTTCGCGCGCTTTCAGCCGCGCCGAGTAGGTTTTGCCCGCCGGGATCACCGCATTGGTCGTCGCGTCGCCCATCGGCGAGAGGTCTTCGACCAGCGCGGCGCGGACAATCGGTTCGATCAGCAAATCGGGCAGCATGTCAGTCCTCCAAGGCAGCGGCGCGAATCTTCAGCGCCTCCTCCAGCGTAATTTTCGTTCTTTCCGCCAGTTTCGGGTTCATCTCCGGGAAATCCGAGCGGAAATGCCCCCCGCGGCTTTCTTCGCGCGCAAGGGCGGCCGCAGCAATCAACGTGGCCGTCGCGGTCATGTTCCGCATCGTTTCCGTGCGGGCCTCCGCTTCGATCTGCGAAATGACACGAAGCGCAGCTTTCAAACCGTCCGCATCGCGCACGACACCGACGCCGTCGGTCATGGCTTTTCGCAAGACCTGTACGGCTAGCTCATTCACCGGGATATCGCCTTGCGGGAAATCTGGGTTAACCATCTCGACGTCGGGGATCCCCCCAAGCTCCGCGGCGATCCCGACAGCGCAGATCCGCGCAAACACCAAGGCTTCCAACAACCCGTTCGACGCCAGACGGTTCGCCCCGTGAAGCCCGGTCGACGACGCCTCGCCACAGACCCAAAGCCGATCGAGCGAACTGCGCCCCTCGGTATCGGTATCGATCCCGCCCATGTGGTAATGCGCGGCGGGCGCGACAGGGATCACGCCGGAAACAGGGTCTATTCCGGCCCTTTCGCAAGCTTCGGCGACAGCCGGGAAGCGCGTCAGAACCTCGGCCCCAAGGGCTTCGCGCGTATCCAAAGCGGGCTCTCGTCCGGCTTTACGTTCCAAATACACCGCCCGCGCCACGATATCGCGCGGCGCAAGCTCGGCATCGGGATGAACCGAAAGCATGAAGCGTTCGCCATCCGCGTTAACGAGTGTTGCGCCTTCACCGCGCAGCGCTTCGGTCGCAAGCGGGGCAGGGTCTTCGCCACTCGCGATCGCGGTCGGATGAAACTGCACGAATTCCGGATCGGCGATCCGCGCCCCGGCGCGCGCCGCCATCCCAATGACCTGCCCACGAATGCGCGGCGGGTTCGTCGTGACGGCAAACAGCCCGCCCGACCCGCCGCCCGCCAGCAGGATCGCCGGGCTTTTGATCAGCACCGGCCCCGAGGGCTCAAACGCGCGCTCGATCCACACGCCGGTGACGCGCCCGTCTTCCGTCTCCAGATGCGTCGCCAAAACGCCCTCGAGAACCTGAACCGAGGGGGTCTGCCGGACCGCGGCCACGAGGGTCTGCATGATCTCGCGCCCGGCCTGATCGCCCTTCACCCGAACGACGCGCGCGTGGCTATGCGCCGCCTCGCGCGACATCACGTAATCACCCTCCGGATCGCGGTCAAAAGGCGTGCCGAGTTCGGTCAATGCAAGGATGTGCTGACGCGCTTCTTCGGTCACCAAATGCGCGATTTGCGGTGAAACAGTGCCTGCTCCGGCGATCATCGTGTCGCGCGCATGGGAGGCTGGCGTATCGCCAACCGACATCGCGGCCGCGACACCGCCCTGGGCCCAGGCCGAGGATGCGCCTTCGCCCAAAGTTTCCGGCGAGATGATGAGAACGGGGCGGGGTGCGAGGCTAAGTGCCGCATAAAGCGCCCCCAGACCTGCGCCGACGATGATGATCCGTCGCGTTTCGATCACTTCGCGAGGGTCCGGGAAAGCTCGATCATCCGCTCGACCGCGACGCGCGCCTTCTCGGCGACCTGCGGATCAACGATCACTTCCTCGGTCCCGGTATGCAGCGACCACAGGATTTTCTCGAGCGTGATCTTCTTCATGTAGGGGCACATATTGCACGGACCCACAAAATCTACTTCCGGCAAGGCGTCTGCGATGTTGGACGCCATCGAGCATTCGGTGACCAACATCGCCTCTTTCGGCTTGTTGGTTTCGACGTAGTTGATGATCCCCGAGGTCGAGCCCGAGAAATCCGACGCCGCGACGACATCGGGCGGGCATTCGGGGTGCGCGATGATCCTCGTGTCGGGATGCATCGTGCGGAAGTCATTGATATCCTTAGCCGTATACTGCTCGTGGACGATGCACGAGCCCTCCCACCAGACGACATTCTTCTCGGGAACCTCGTTCGCCACGTTTTGCGCCAGATACTGGTCCGGCGTCATGATGACCGTGTCGCTCTCCATCGCGCGCACGATCTGCGCAGCGTTGGACGAGGTGCAGCAGATATCGGACGCCGCTTTCACCTCGGCGGTTGTGTTAACGTAGCTTACCACGGGCGCACCGGGATATTTGGCGCGCATCTCCGCGATACCGTCGGCGGTGATCGACTCCGCCAGCGAGCAACCGGCTTTCATATCGGGGATGAGGACAGTCTTGGCGGGGTTCAGGATCTTCGACGTCTCGGCCATGAAATGCACGCCGCATTGGACGATCGTCCCGGCCTGAACCTTGGTGGCCTCGATGGCGAGCTGCAAACTGTCACCCACAACATCTGCTACGCCGTGGTAGATTTCCGGCGTCATGTAGTTATGCGCGAGAATTACCGCGTTTTTCTCTTTTTTCAGACGATTAATCGCGCGGATGTAGGGCGCGTAGCGCGCGAAATCCGGCAAGGGAATAACGCGATCCATCTTTGCGTGGATGTCCCGCATTTCTTCTGCCAACTCAATGGATGGCGCAAGATCGTAAGTCTCGGCCAGCGTGGCACGCATTTCGGTCAGGTCCAGCATGGACGGTCCTCCCGCTCTCTCCCTAAGAAGCCCCCGATTTAAGGGAGGTTGACGCTCGGTTAAATGGAAAACTTGCTTATTATGTCAGAAAACCCGACGTTTTCAGTCGTAGCGGTTCCAGATCGCGGCTTCGCCGAGCTGGGCTACGAAGGCAGCATGCGCCTCGGCCTCCTCGGCAGTCAAGCGCGGGGGCAGGGGCTCAGGGCGAGGCTTTGGACGCCAGTCTTGATTGGCTCCGGCCTGACGTTTCTGTCCCGTTTCAACGGGTTGCAGCCCGAAGCCCGGCTGCCGGCCACCGATCAACTCGAGATAAACCTCGGCCAGAATTTCACTATCGAGCAACGCGCCATGCAGCGTCCGCGATGAGTTGTCGATGCTGAAGCGGCGGCACAGCGCATCGAGCGTCGCGGGCGAGCCCGGAAATCTCCGCCGCGCCATTGCCAGCGTATCGAGCGCGCGATCATCCGGGATCAGCGGCATTCCGGCCCAGCCAAGCTCGGCATTCAGGAATTTCATGTCGAACTTGGCATTGTGGATCACGAGGACCGAGTCCGTGCCGATGAAATTCAGAAAATCGAGGCCGATCTGGGCGAATTTGGGTTTGTCCGACAGGAATTCGTCGCCCAGCCCGTGCACCTGAAAAGCTTCCTGGGGCATCGACCGCTCGGGGTTAATGTACTGGTGATAGGTGTTACCGGTCGGCATGTGGTTGAAGAGCTCAACCGCACCGATCTCGACGATCCGGTCACCTTCTCCCGGCTCGAAACCCGTGGTTTCGGTATCGAGAACGATTTCACGCATCTTGCTCACCCCTGATCTTCGCAATCAGGTTTCGCACATCTTGGCGGGTCTGCTCAAGATCGAGGGTTTCGATCACGAAGGTTGCGCGACGTCGTTTTTCCGCATCCGGCATCTGGCGCGACAGAATGAAATCAAGCTGCGCCTCGGTCATGTCAGGCCGCTCGAGAACACGCGCGCGCTGAACCTCTGCCGGGGCGGTGACCACGAGCGTTGCATCGCAAGCAGCGTCAGCCCCGGTCTCAAACAAAAGCGGAATGTCGAGAAGGATCAGATCCGCCTCCGGATGCGCTGCGATGAAGTCTCTTCGCGAGGCCGTGGTGAGCGGATGAACAATCGTTTCAAGGCGGGTTAGAGACTTTTTATCCCTGGAGAGCAGCTTTTTCAGCTCGGCCCGGTCCACCCCTCCATCCTTGACTGCGGACGGGAAGGCCGCGGCAATCGGCGAAACGGCCGCACCACCCTTCGCGTAAAGATCGTGCACCGTCCGATCCGCATCCCACACGGGAATTCCCGCCTCGGCGAACATCGCAGCCGTCGTGGATTTTCCCATCCCGATGGAGCCGGTCAGCCCGAGCAGGAAAGGATTGCTCATGCCCCGAGCACCGCGTTGCGGACGGTCTCGGTCACTTCCGGGCGCTGGCCGAACCAGCGCTCGAACCCGGGGACAGCTTGATGCAGAAGCATGCCGAGGCCATCGACCACGGTACATCCCACATCTTCAGCCTCGGCGAGGAATTTCGTCTTAAGAGGTGTGTAGACGAGATCGCAACAGGTCGCGCTTGGCCGCAACGCATCGAGCGGAACACGGAATTCGGATTTGCCGACCATGCCGAGCGAGGTCGTGTTCACGACGGTCGCGGCATCTTCGAGCATATTGCCCGCCTGCACCCAATCGTAAACGACGAGACGCGCGCCGAATTCCTGACGCAGCGCGTCTGCGCGGGCCCGGGTGCGGTTCGAGATACGAATCTCCGGCGCACCGCTTTCCAGAAGCGAGGCGACGATGGCGCGCGCAGCCCCGCCAGCGCCCAGAACTGCGGCCGGACCGGACTTGGGATCCCAGTTCGGCGCATTCTGCCGAAGATTAGCGATAAACCCGTAACCGTCTGTATTATCAGCGTAAATTTTTCCGTCAGGCCGGAATACCAAGGTATTCGCAGCCCCGATCAGTGCCGCGCGATCGGAAATGACATCGGCGATCTCAAGCGCGCGGATCTTGTGTGGGATTGTCACATTGGTCCCGACGAACCCCGCCTTCGGCAGGCTCCGCAGCACGGTTTCCAGATCGTCTCTCGCCACATCCATCGGAATGTAGAACCCGTCGATCCCGTATTCGGCAAGCCAGGTCCGAAACAGGAGCGGCGAGCGCGAGTGCGCGACCGGCGATCCAATGACGCCAGCGAGGGGAATACGCGGATGATCCGTCATGTCGTGAAGTCTCCTCGGGCGTGCAGCCAGTTCAGGAATTCGATCAGGGGAAGGCCCAGGACGGCAAAATAGTCGCCTTGGACGCGGGAGAAAAGACGGACGCCTTCTTCCTCGAGTTTGTAGCTGCCGACCGACCAGCGGATGCTGTCCCAGTTGCGAGCGACGTAATCGTCGATGAACGGCTCCGACAGCGTGTGCATCGTGAGGCGCACTTCGCCAACATGCCGCCAAAGTGGCTCGCCATCCCGGATCGCGACCATCGCGGAAAGAAGCTTGTGGGTCTGGCCAGAGAGGGCGCGCAGTTGCGATTTCGCATCTTCCGGCGTCTCGGGTTTCGACAAAACCGCGCCTTTTAATTCGAGAACCTGATCCGCGCCAATCACCAACTCCCCGGGATGCCGCGCCGAGAGCTTAGCCGCCTTCATCTCGGCAAGCAGGTCCGCCACGTCGCGCGGCTTCGCCTCTTCGGCCTCCAAACTCCGGCGGATCATGTCTTCATCGATGCGCGCGGGCTGCACGGTCACGGACAGCCCGGCATTGCGCAGAAGCTGCGCGCGGATTTCTGAGGCGGAGGCGAGGAGGATGTTCATGAACTTGTGGATAAGCGGGCGCAGAAGTCTCGGGGTCAAATTGGGCATAACGCGGATCGGCGGATTACTCCACCGGATCGGCACGTTTCATGGCAGATTTACGAAACTTGTCCACCTGTGGAATTCGGATTCGAGCCGTTGGGGACATGCCGGGGATTTCACAATTTTCTCCCAAGAGTTATCCACAGGTTGACGTTGTGACTCTCTGAAAAAGAATCACGTGATATCAATATTTTAAGAAAGATACATCGAGTAAAAGATTAGTGCTCGCCTGATGTTTTCCGCCTGTGGAGAAAGTCTTGATAAAGTGTTAATCCACATCATCAACAGGCCCTACATCATCATCATCTTTTTCTTTAAAGAATCTTTTTTGAAGATGATGGCAGCTGTCAGCCGGAGGCGAGATGACCGATTTCCTGAGCACTTGGTATTTGTGGATCAAAGCACTGCATGTGATGGCGATCATCACCTGGATGGCAGCCCTGTTCTATTTGCCCCGACTTTACGTTTACCACGTCGAGGGGCTGAACAAGGCGGGCATGGAGCGTGACAGCGATCAGGAGCTTCTGTTCCGGCATCAGGAACGGCTTCTTCTCAAGGCGATCATGAACCCGGGGATGATCGCGAGCTGGCTCTTTGGACTGATGCTGGTCTTCACGCCGGGGATCGTCGATTGGTCGAGCATCTGGCCGTGGACGAAGGCTGCCGCCGTTCTCGGCATGACCTGGTTCCACATGTGGTGCGCGAAGGAACGCAAGGCGCTCGCAGAGGGCAGGGCGAACCGCAGCGGGCGTTACTACCGGATGATGAACGAGATCCCGACGATCTTCATGATCGTTATCGTCGCCTCGGTGATCGTGAAATTCTGACTTTCGTTGACTCAGTGACGCTTTGCGCTTATCTGCGGGATCAAGCCACGGCCGTCCTGGTCGACCGGTTTTTCTGTTACATGACGAATTTATGCGTCCATCGTTGAGATGAGGCGCCAGCTGCAGGTAATCCGATGAGCGATGAACGCCTCAATCTCTCCGATTTGAAAGCTAAGAGCCCGAAGGAACTTCTGGCGCTGGCCGAAGAATGGGAGATCGAAAACGCCTCGACCATGCGCAAGGGCGAGATGATGTTCTCGATCCTGAAGGAGCATGCCGAGGATGACTGGGTCATCGGCGGCGATGGCGTGCTGGAAGTGCTGCAGGACGGCTTCGGCTTCCTGCGCTCGACCGAAGCGAACTATCTGCCGGGTCCCGACGATATCTACGTCTCGCCCGACATGATCCGCCAGCACAGCCTGCGCACCGGCGACACCGTCGAAGGCGTGATCCGCGCCCCCGGCGAGAACGAGCGGTATTTCGCGTTAACGAAGGTTGAGCGGATCAACTTCGAGGAGCCGGAGAAAGCGCGCCACAAGGTCGCTTTCGATAACCTCACGCCGCTCTATCCTGACGAGCGTCTGAAGATGGAAATCGAGGATCCGACGATCAAGGATCGCTCGGCCCGGATCATCGACCTCGTCGCGCCGATCGGTAAGGGTCAGCGTTCGCTGATCGTGGCGCCGCCGCGGACCGGTAAGACGGTGCTGCTGCAGAACATCGCGACCTCGATCGAGCAGAACCATCCGGAATGTTACCTGATCGTGCTGCTGATCGACGAACGCCCGGAAGAAGTGACCGACATGCAGCGCTCGGTGAAGGGGGAGGTCGTGTCCTCGACTTTCGACGAACCGGCAACGCGTCACGTCGCGGTCTCCGATATGGTGATTGAGAAGGCGAAACGTCTGGTCGAGCATAAGCGCGATGTCGTTATTTTGCTGGACTCGATCACCCGTCTGGGCCGTGCCTTCAACACCGTCGTTCCGAGCTCGGGCAAGGTGCTGACCGGTGGTGTCGACGCAAACGCGCTGCAGCGTCCGAAGCGCTTCTTCGGTGCTGCGCGGAACATCGAAGAGGGCGGCTCGCTGACCATCATCGCGACGGCGCTGATCGATACCGGCTCGCGGATGGACGAGGTTATCTTCGAAGAATTCAAGGGCACCGGTAACTCGGAAATCGTGCTGGACCGCAAGGTCGCGGACAAGCGCGTCTTCCCGGCGATGGACATCCTCAAATCCGGTACCCGGAAAGAGGAGCTGCTCGTCGATCAGAAGGATCTGCAGAAAACCTACCTTCTGCGCCGCATCCTGAACCCGATGGGCACGACCGATGCGATCGAGTTCCTGATTTCGAAGCTCAAGCAGACCAAGACGAACTCGGAATTCTTCGACTCGATGAACGGCTGAGGCCGTCCTATCTTCCGCAGGGAAGAGGATTGCTATGGACACGATCTATGCACTGGCCACGGCCCGCGGAAAAGCGGGCGTGGCCGTCATTCGTATTTCAGGACCGCTGGCGTGGCAGGCGGCGCGGAACTTGGCAGGGACCCTGCCGGAACCGCGCGTTGCCGGCCTGCGGCGGTTGCGGCTCGCGGGTGAGGAACTCGACGAGGCGGTGGTGCTGTGTTTCGAGCGCGGGGCCAGCTTTACCGGCGAAGAGGTCGCGGAACTGCATATCCACGGCGCGATTGCGACGGTGTCCGCCGTGCTGCGCGCGCTTGGTCAGATCAACGGGTTGCGGCTTGCGGAACCTGGTGAATTCACCCGGCGGGCGTTGGAAAACGAGCGGCTCGATCTGGCGCAGGTCGAAGGGCTCTCCGATCTGATCGAGGCGGAAACCGAGGCGCAGCGCAAGCAGGCATTGAAGGTTCTCTCGGGCGCGGTTGGCGCTCTGGTCGAGGATTGGCGCGCAAAGCTGATCCGCGCAGGGGCGTTGATCGAAGCCACGATCGACTTCGCGGACGAAGAAGTTCCGGTCGATGTTTCGCCTGAGGTGCTGGAGCTGATCGACGCGGTCAGCTCCGGAATTCGCGATGAATTGCGCCGTCTTGGCGCGGCGGAGCGTATTCGCGAAGGGTTCGAGGTCGCGATAGTCGGGCGGCCGAATGCCGGGAAATCAACCTTGCTTAACGCGCTCGCGGGGCGCGAAGCGGCGATCACCTCCGAATTCGCAGGCACGACGCGCGACGTCATCGAGGTCCGAATGGAGATCGGCGGGCAGGCGGTGACCTTGCTCGATACCGCTGGGCTTCGCGAAACCGACGATGTCGTCGAAGCGATCGGGGTGGAACGGGCACTCGACCGCGCGCGACAATCCGATCTGCGTGTTTTCCTGCTCGACGGCGAGGAAGTCCCGCTGATCGCACCGGAGCCGGGCGATCTGGTGGTGCATGGTAAAGCCGATATCGCTGCGCATGATGGGTTGAACGTCTCCGGGAAAACGGGGGCCGGGCTTGGCGAATTGCTCGCTGCGATCGAAGAACGTCTGTCGGGGCTTGGCGAAGGCGCCGGCGTAATGACGCGCGAACGGCACAGGGTTGCGATGCAGCGCGCATTCGGGGCTTTGGAATCGGCGCGAGATGAGGTATTGCGCGGGTCCGACCGAAGCGAGCTGGCAGCGGAATCACTGCGCCAGGCGGCTTGGGCGCTCGAAGCGTTGCTCGGTCGGGTGGATGTCGAGAACCTGTTGGACGAAATTTTCTCGAGCTTCTGCATCGGAAAGTAAGGAGTGTTTCACGTGAAACATTACGACGTCATCGTAATCGGAGGCGGGCACGCCGGAACCGAGGCAGCCCACGCGGCGGCCCGGATGGGTGCGCAGGTGGCTTTGGTGACGCTTCGCGCGGATGCGATCGGGGTAATGTCGTGCAATCCGGCGATCGGTGGGCTTGGTAAAGGCCATTTGGTTCGCGAGATCGACGCCCTGGATGGCGTGATGGGGCGGTTGGCCGACGCTGCGGGTATCCAATTTCGCCTTCTTAACCGACGTAAAGGCCCCGCCGTGCAAGGCCCGCGCGCTCAGGCGGATCGCAAACTCTACCGCGAGGCTGCCCAGCGTATGACAGCGGCGCAGCCTAACCTCGAGGTGGTCGAGGGCGAGGTGACCGATCTGCGCGTCGAAGGCGGTCGGGTCACCGGTGTGGTGCTGGCCGACGGTGTGACGCTGAGCTGTCAGTCGGCGATCCTGACGTCTGGAACATTCCTGAATGGCGTAATCCATATCGGCGATCAACAGCGTCCGGGTGGCCGCATCGGGGATCGGCCCTCGCGCGCCTTGGCCGAGCGGCTTTACGCGATGGATCTGCCGATGGGGCGCCTGAAAACGGGTACGCCGCCGCGGCTGGATGGGAAGACGATTGCCTGGGACAAGCTGGAGACCCAGCCCGGCGATGACGACCCGGTGATGTTTTCCTTCCTGAACCGGACCCCCGAGGTGCGGCAGATTTCTTGCGGGATCACCCATACGAATGGGCGGACTCATGACATCATCCGGGGCAACCTTGACCGCTCCGCGATGTATGGCGGTCACATTTCCGGGGTGGGGCCCCGCTATTGCCCGTCGATCGAAGACAAGGTCGTGCGCTTCGCGGATAAGGACTCGCATCAGATTTTCCTTGAGCCCGAAGGCCTGGACGACGACACGGTCTATCCGAACGGGATTTCCACCTCGCTGCCGGTGGATGTTCAGGAAGATTACGTCCATTCGATTTTCGGGTTGGAAGAGGCGAAGATCCTGCAGCCCGGTTACGCGATCGAATATGACTATGTCGATCCGCGCGCGCTGGACGCGACGCTGCAGTTGCGTGCCGTCCCTGGCCTATATCTTGCGGGTCAGATCAACGGGACCACAGGATATGAGGAGGCCGCAGCTCAAGGCCTCGTCGCTGGCTTGAATGCAGCATCCTCTGCGAAGGCGGGCGCACCGGTGCATTTCAGCCGGACGTCGAGCTATATCGGCGTGATGATCGACGATCTGACCTCGCGCGGGGTAACCGAACCTTACCGCATGTTTACCTCGCGGGCCGAGTTCCGTCTGTCGCTGCGGGCCGACAATGCCGACCAGCGCCTGACGGGCATGGGGATCGAGATCGGCTGCGTCGGCGAGGCGCGCCGCGTTCTGTTCGAAGAGAAATCCGCAGATCTGACCGCAGGGCGGGCGTTGCTGCAGTCGATCTCGCTGACACCAAAGGAAGCCAAGGCGAAGGGCTTTAAGGTGAACGAGGACGGGACGCGGCGGACCGCTTTCGATTTGCTGTCTTTCCCCGATATCACGATGCCCGCGCTGCAAGAAGCGCTGCCGGAATTGCAGGATCTCTCCGATGAGACCGCGCGGCAGCTGTCGATCGATGCGCTCTATGCGAATTACGTTGCGCGTCAGGAGGTCGACGCGGCTTCCCTTAAGCGCGATGAGGGGTGGGAAATTCCCGAAGATTTCGATTTCGATTCGCTGCAGGGGCTCTCGAACGAGTTGAAGGGTAAACTTAAGCGCGCGATGCCGAAAACTTTGGGGCAGGCGGGGCGTGTCGACGGCGTGACGCCTGCGGCACTGACTTTGATCTTGGCGCGTTTGCGGCAGTCGAAGCGGGCACGCTCTGCATGACGGCGCCTGAAGCTGAAGAGTTCGCTGAGCGATTCGATGTTTCACGTGAAACATTGGATAAGCTGTTTGCCTATGAGGCGCTGCTCAAGAAGTGGAATCCCGCGATTAACCTCGTCGCGAAGTCGACTTTGGAGGATATGTGGTCGCGTCACTTCCTCGATTCGGCCCAGATATTCGCGATGGCGCCCGAAGATGCGCGGATTTGGGCGGATTTCGGGGCAGGGGGCGGCTTTCCGGGTTTGGTGATTGCGATTCTGTCGGCGGAAAAGGCGCCAGAACGCCAAGTCATTTTGGTCGAATCGGATCTGCGAAAATCGGCTTTTCTCTCGACGGTCACACGGGAGCTGTCCCTCAATATCCGCGTTCTTGCACAGCGAATCGAAGAAATTGCGCCGCTGAAGGCCGATGTCGTCTCGGCCCGGGCGCTCGCAAACCTGCCGAAACTACTAGAATTCAGTGCCCGGCATCTGAAACCCTCCGGCATCGCAATCTTCCCGAAGGGTGCGCGCTGGCAGGAAGAACTTGCGCAGGCGAAGGAAAGCTGGTCCTTTGACTACGAGGCGATCGAAAGCCTCAGCGATCCAAACAGTGTTGTCCTGAAAATCCACGGAGCCGAGCGTGTCTGATCCAATTCGCGCAAATGAACCGAAAATCATTGCGATTGCGAACCAGAAAGGCGGCGTGGGGAAGACGACGACGGCGATCAACCTTGCTGCAGGGCTGGTGGAAGCCGGGCGTAAGGTTCTTTTGATCGATCTCGATCCGCAGGGGAATGCGTCGACGGGCCTCGGGATTGAGCCCGATGATCGCGAGCTGACAACCTACGATCTGCTGATCGAAGACGCGCCGGTTTCCTCGGTTTTGCACAAGACTGAAATCGACGGTCTTTACCTGTGCCCGGCGACGACGGACCTGTCTTCGGCGGATATGGAGCTTGTCTCGACCGAAAAGCGCAGCTTCCTTCTGCATGACGCGCTACGACATCCAGATGTTGATAGCTATGGCTTCGACTATATCTTGATCGACTGCCCGCCGTCGTTGAGCCTTCTGACGATCAACGCGATGGTTGCGTCGCATTCGGTCCTAGTGCCGCTGCAGGCGGAATTCTTCGCGCTCGAAGGGCTTTCGCAGCTGATGCTGACGATCCGGGAAATACGTCTGAGCGCGAATCGTAACCTGCGAATCGAGGGAGTCGTTCTCACGATGTATGACGTGCGGAACAATCTCTCGCAGCAGGTGGAGGCGGATGCGCGCGCAACTTTGGGCGAGTTGGTGTTCCGGACGATGATCCCGAGGAATGTGCGGGTCTCTGAGGCGCCATCTTACGCGATGCCGGTGCTCAGCTACGACAGCAGCTCGCGCGGGGCGTTGGCCTATCGGAATCTCGCCAGCGAATTGATGTCGCGGCATGAACTGGCAAAGGCGGTGTGAGAATGGCTAAGGAACGCGAAAAGCGTGGATTGGGGCGTGGTTTGTCGGCTTTGATGGCGGATGTTGATTTGAATCCGACCGAGACGACGACGTCTCCGCGTCGTCCGGAGCAATACGTCCCGGTCGAGAAGATCGAGCCGAACCCCGATCAGCCGCGTCGCGATTTCGAGCCGGCCGCTTTGGAAGAACTGGCGTCTTCAATCCGCGAAAAGGGCGTGATTCAGCCGCTTATCGTGCGCAAACACCCGACCAAGCCCGATCATTACGAGATCGTTGCCGGTGAGCGCCGGTGGCGCGCGTCGCAGATGGCCAAGCTGCATCAGCTTCCGGTCATCATCCGCGAATTCAACGACACGGAAGTGCTGGAAGTCGCGATCATCGAGAATATTCAGCGCGCCGATCTCAACGCGCTCGAAGAGGCGCTTGCCTATAAGCAGTTGATGAGCCGCTTCGGGCATACGCAGGAAAAGTTGGCCGAGGCGCTGTCGAAAAGCCGTAGCCACATCGCGAATCTGATGCGTCTGCTTCAGCTGCCCGAAGAAGTTCAGGTTTATCTGCGCGAGGGGAAGCTGTCCGCCGGTCATGCGCGGGCGATGATCACCGCCGAAGATCCGGTCAGCCTGGCGAAACAGGCGGTTGCGAAGACGCTTTCGGTTCGCGACGTCGAGAAGTTGGCCAAGAAGCAGCAGGGCGGGGACGAGCGCAAAGCGCGCCCGAAACCGCAGAAAGACGCTGACACGCGGGCGCTCGAGGGCGATTTGTCCGCGACGATCGGGATGAAGGTTGCGATCGATCATACCAGCAGCGGCAGCGGCAAGATTACGATTGCTTACGACGATCTGGAGGAGCTCGACAAGCTTTGCCAGATGCTCAGCAACGGCTGATCAGCTATTCGGGCGCGTCCAGATGAAAATCAGGACGCCGAGCAGGGTGATCCCCTGAATTGCCAGGATTTCGACCGGTAACCGGAAGACCAAAGATAGGCCGAAAGCCGCGAAAACAGACACTGTTGCCGCGATTTTCGCGCGTTTCGCGATGGCACGCCGTTCCTGCCAGTCGATGATCTGGGGTCCGAAGCGCGGATGGGTGATGATCCAGTTGTGGAGGCGATCAGAGGATCGCGCGAAGCAAAACGTCGCCAGAAGCATCAACGGAACGGTCGGGACGAGTGGCAAAAACAGCCCGATGATCCCGATCCCGGCCGAGATGATGCCAAGCGTGAGCCAGAGGATGCGCATCAGGGGATGAGATCGCGAATGATGGCGTTCAAGACCGGACGGCCTTGATCCGTCGCGCGCAGAAATCCGTTCTCTCTCTCAACCATGCCGATATCCTCAAGATGGCGCATTGTCGCCTCATCGAGCGGTGAACGCGAGATCGTGTTGAACCGTTCCATCTCGAGCCCTTCGGACAGGCGCAGCGCGAAGAGAAGATACTCGATTGCCTGCTCTTCGCGGGGCAGGGCGGCGCGCTCATTCTCTCCGGCACCGGTTTTTTCTACCTGCGCGAGCCAGGCGCCGGGCTGTTTGAGCGTATCGGTGGCGTGGCGGACACCATTTTCAGTCAGGCGTCCATGTGCACCAGGACCGATGCCGATGTAGTCGCCATAACGCCAATAAATCAGGTTGTGCCGGCTCTCGGCGCCCGGGCGCGCGTGGTTCGAGATCTCGTAGGCGGGCAGGCCGTGCTTCTCGCAGATTTCCTGCGTCGCGAAATACATCTCGGCGGAGATATCGTCCTCGGGAATGCCGCGCAGCTTGCCCGCATCGTGTCGCGCGCCGAATACCGTGCCGGGTTCGATGGTCAGCTGATAGAGCGAGAGATGGTCGACCGCCATTTTCAGCGCCTCATCCAGCTCTGCTTTCCAATCTTCGATCGTCTGGTGCTGGCGCGCGTAGATCAGATCGAAGCTCACACGCTCGAATTGCTTGCGCGCGATGTCGAAAGCTTTCTGGCCTTCCGCGACCGAGTGCATCCGGCCCAGACGACGTAAATCCTCGTCATTCAGCGCCTGCATCCCCATCGAGACGCGGTTCACGCCAGCCTCGGAAAAGGCTCTAAACCGCCTGGATTCGACACTTGTGGGGTTCGCTTCGAGGGTGATCTCGAAATCGTTGCTGGTTTGCCAGTTTCTGCGGATGCGCTCGATGATAGCGGCGACGATCTCGGGATCCATCAGCGAGGGTGTGCCGCCGCCGAAGAAAACCGTGTTCAAAATCCGGCCTTCCGTCTGCGCCGCATAACGGTCGAGTTCGCTGAGATAGGCAGAGAGCCATCGTTTCTGGTCGATGGCCGTCGCGACATGGGAATTGAAGTCGCAGTAGGGGCATTTGGCGGCACAGAACGGCCAGTGAAGGTAGAGGCCGAACCCTCCGTGCCGCCAATCCTCGGTCATTTCGCGTCGAAAATCGTCACGAACTTGCGGAAAGCATCCGCACGGTGCGAAATCTCATTCTTTTTCGCGGCATCCATCTCCGCAAAGGTCTGGTCATAGCCATCGGGCTGGAACATCGGGTCATAGCCATGCCCCAAAGCACCGCGCATCGGCCAAACCAGCTGACCTTCGACACGGCCGTCGAACACCTCGTCATGCCCGTCGGGCCAGGCGAGAACCAGGGTAGAGCGGAAGCGCGCGGTCCGCGGCAGCTCCGCTTCGATCTCGTCGCAGGCCTTCCAGGTCTTTTCCATCGCCATGGTGAAGTCGCGCCCGTTGGGCGTGGTCGCCCAATCGGCCGTGTAAACGCCGGGCGCACCGTCGAGACAGTCGACTTCGATGCCAGAATCGTCCGCCAAGGCGGGCAGGCCGGTCGCTTTCGCCGCCGCATGGGCCTTGATCCGCGCATTGCCGACGAAGGTGCTCTCGGTTTCTTCCGGCTCGGGGAGGTTCATCTCCTTCGCGCCGACGACCTCGACGCCGAAAGGCTCGAGGATCGCTTTGATCTCCTCGAGCTTTCCGGCGTTATGGGTCGCAACCAGCAGCTTCTTTTCGGTGAAGCTTCTCATTCGACTGCGGCTTTCTGCATTTCGACAAGCTTCGCGGCGCCTTCCTCGGCCAGATCGAGAAGCCGATCCATCTGTTCGCGCGAGAAGGTCGCGCCTTCGGCCGACATCTGCACTTCGATCAACTTGCCGCGCCCGGTCATGATGAAATTCCCGTCGGTGCCCGCTTCGCTATCTTCGGCATAGTCGAGGTCGGCGACCGGCTGGCCCGCATAAATGCCGCAGGACAGGGCCGCGACATGATCGAGCAGCGGATCGGAAGTGCAGGCGCCCGATTTCAGCAGCTTGTTCGTGGCGAGACGCAGCGCGACCCAACCGCCGGTGATCGAGGCGCAGCGCGTGCCGCCATCGGCTTGGATCACATCGCAATCGACCACGATCTGACGTTCGCCAAGCGCCGAACGATCGACGCCAGCGCGCAGGGCGCGACCGATAAGGCGTTGAATTTCAACGGTTCTTCCGCCCTGCTTGCCTGCCGCGGCCTCGCGACGGTTACGCGTGTTGGTCGCGCGCGGCAGCATGCCGTATTCTGCCGTCACCCAGCCAAGGCCGGAACCTTTGAGGAAAGACGGCGCGCGGTCTTCGATCGTGGCGGTGCACAGCACATGGGTGTCGCCCATTTTGATCAGGCAAGACCCTTCTGCGTGTTTCGTAACCCCGGTCTCGATTGAAATCGGGCGAAGTTCACTTAACTCTCTGCCGGATGGGCGCATCGTGGGGACCTTTCTAATGAATTCACCCCATTTGATCGCCCATGCGCAGCGATGCAACCCCCGTGCCGTGATTGACCTTCGGCTTCGCGCGGCTTTAAGTCAGCAGGGATGAAGCGCGATGAGTGACCAGAACGATATTCTTTCCGAACTGAACGACCGCTCCCGCGAAGTGTTTCGCCGGGTGGTCGAAGGCTATCTCACGACTGGCGGTCCCGTGGGCTCGCGGAGCCTGACCCGAGAGATGAACGAGAAGCTGTCCGCAGCGACGATCCGCAACGTGATGCAGGATCTCGAATATCTCGGGCTTCTGGACAGCCCCCATGTCTCCGCCGGACGCGTGCCGACCCAGACGGGTCTGCGGCTGTTCGTCGATGGGGTGATGGAGGTAAACCATCTCGGCGAAGAGGACCGTGCGGCGCTCGATGCCACGATGGGCGCGAATTCAGGCGATGTAGGGTCTTTGTTGGACCGGGTTTCGAGCGCGCTTTCGGGAATGACGCAGGGCGCGAGCCTCGTGCTGACGCCGAAACACGAGGCCCCGATCCGGCATATCGAATTCGTCTCGCTCTCGCCCGACCGGGCGCTGGTGGTTCTTGTCTTCGCGGACGGTCAGGTGGAAAACCGCGTCTTCACGCCACCGCTGGGTCAGACGCCGTCCTCGATGCGGGAGGCCGCGAATTTCCTTAACGCGATGGCGGAGGGGAAAACGCTGTCGGAACTGCGCGGTCACATTGCACGCCAGATCGCGAACCATCGCACCGAAATCGATTCGCTCGCGACCGAGCTGATCGATAGCGGGTTGGCCGCTTGGGAGAACAAGGGCGAGCGCTACGAGCGGCTGATCGTGCGTGGTCGTGCCAATCTTTTGGGCTCCGAAGATGATCTCGACCGCATCCGCTCGCTGTTCGACGATCTCGAACGGAAACGTGACATCGCCGAATTCCTCGATCTGGCCGAGGATGGCGAGGGCGTGCGTATTTTTATTGGCTCTGAGAACAAACTTTTCTCTCTTTCGGGTTCCTCTTTGGTTGTCTCTCCATATATGAACGCTGACCGAAAGATCATTGGTGCGGTGGGCGTGATTGGGCCAACCCGGCTCAACTACGGGCGCATCGTGCCGATCGTGGACTACACAGCGCAACTGGTCGGGCGGATGATCTCCGGCCAGGGCAAAGGATGAATGGCATGAGCGAGAAAAAAGACGAGATTGCCGAGGATCAGGCGCATATCGACGAGAGCTTCGAGGATGTGCTGTCCCATGAGGAAGACGAGCTCGAGGCATTGCGTGCGGAGCGCGACGATTATCGCGACCGTTTCATGCGCGCGCTGGCAGATGCCGAGAATGCGCGCAAACGTGCCGACAAAGAGCGTCAGGAAGCCTCGAATTACGGTGGGACGCGTCTGGCGCGCGACATGCTGCCCGTGTTCGACGCGCTCTCGCGTGCGCTCGAAGCCGCGAATGAGGACGTTCGTTCGCAGGCCGGGCCGTTCCTCGAAGGGGTCGAACTGACCCAGCGCGAATTGCTCAACGTGTTCGCCCGTCACGGCATCACCACGGTGGCGCCTGAGGTCGGCGAGAAATTCGACCCGCAGATGCATGAGGCGATGTTCGAAGCGCCCGCACCCGGCACCAAGGCCGGCGACATCATTCAGGTCATGGAGAACGGCTTCATGATCCACGACCGGCTTCTGCGGCCGGCGAAAGTGGGCGTCAGCTCCACTCCGAAATCCTGATCGGACAGGCTGGGGGCGCTGCCCCCAGACCCCCGGGATATTTTCCTCAAAACGAAGATCACTCCGTGAGAAGCGCGCGAAGCTCGTAAAGGGCGTCGAGCGCGTCTTTCGGTGTCATGTCGTCTGGAATGAGGGCTTTCAGCCGCTCTTCCAATTCTGACGGACCTGCTGGCGCGGCGGCCGGTTGCGGTGTGTTAGACACTGAAAACAGCGGAAGATCATCGATCACCGCCTGTTTCTTGCCACCACCTTCGCGTTCGCCCTTCTCCAGCGCATCGAGCACGATCCGGGCGCGTTCCACGACGGAATGCGGAAGCCCGGCGAGGCGCGCGACCTGAACCCCGTAGGAGCGGTCGGCGGCGCCTTTGCGAACCTCGTGCAGGAAGATCACTTCGCCTTCCCATTCCTTCACCGCGACGGTCGCATTCTCGACGCCGTCGAGCTTGGCCGAAAGCGCGGTCATCTCGTGGTAGTGGGTCGCGAAGAGCGCGCGGCAGCGGTTGGACGCGTGCAGATGTTCCATGACCGCCCAAGCGATCGAGAGCCCGTCATAGGTCGCTGTGCCGCGACCGATCTCGTCGAGGATCACCAGAGCGCGGTCGTCGGCCTGATTGAGGATCGCGGCGGTTTCGACCATCTCGACCATGAAGGTCGACCGGCCCCGTGCCAGATCGTCCGCCGCGCCGACGCGGCTGAAGAGTTGAGACACAAGCCCGATATGGGCGGATTTCGCCGGAACGAAGCTGCCCGCCTGAGCGAGTAGCGCAATCAGGGCGTTCTGCCGCAGGAAGGTCGATTTACCGGCCATGTTCGGACCGGTGAGCAGCCAGATCGCAGGCGTCGCGCCCTCGGTCAGTTCGCAGTCATTCGCGATGAAGGGCTCGCCGGATTTCTTCAGCGAGGCTTCGACGACCGGATGCCGACCGCCCTCGATCTCGAACGCGTGGCTGTCGTCGACGGTGGGTTCTGCCCAGTCTTCGTTGCGGGCGAGCGTCGCGAAAGCGCTGGCGAGGTCGATTTCGGCCAGTGCGCGCGAGGCCTCGTTGATCGGGCCCGCGCGGTCGAGAATGGCCTGTCTTAGGCTGGAATAGAGCCTTTTTTCGATCTCCAGCGCATGGTTTCCGGCGTTGAGAATTCGGGTTTCGATCTCGCTGAGTTCGACGGTCGTGAAACGCACCTGGTTCGCGGTGGTCTGGCGGTGGATGAAGCGTTCCGACAGCGGCGGGGCGAGCATCTTCTCGGCATGGGTGGCCGTGGTTTCGATGAAATAGCCCAGCACGTTGTTGTGCTTGATCTTCAGCGAATTGATGCCCGTAGCCTCGATATACTCCGCTTGCATCTTCGCGATCACGCCGCGGCCTTCGTCGCGCAGTTGGCGCGTCTGGTCGAGATCCTCGTCATAGCCCGTCGCAATGAAGCCGCCATCGCGCGCGAGAAGCGGCGGCTCCGCAATGAGCGCCGCATCCAGAAGGGCGGTGAGGTCGTCATGGCCCGTGAGCGCCTTGGCTGCCTCGGCGAGAAGCGGTGGGGCCTCGACGGCGGACACCGCTTCGGCGATCCGCTCGGCCTGCTCCAACCCGTTGCGGATCGCGGCCATGTCGCGCGGGCCGCCGCGGTCGAGGGCGAGACGTGACAGCGCGCGATCCATATCAGGGCAGCGCTTCAGATCGGCGCGGATATCTTCGGCAAATCGACCCTGTTCCAGCAGAAAACGGACAGAATCGTGCCGTGCGTGGATCTCGGTCAGGTTCCGGGACGGGGCGGAGATCCGGCGTTCGAGAAGCCGTGCGCCACCTGCCGTCACCGTGCGGTCGATCGCGTTGAGGAGCGAGCCCTCGCGTCCGCCCGACAGAGCCTGCGTCAGTTCCAGATTGCGGCGCGTGGCGGCGTCGATCTGCGTCGCCGCGCCGCTGTCTTCATGCACGGGACGGCGCAGCAGGGGCAGTTTCCCTTTCTGCGTGATCTCGAGGTAATCGACGATCGCGCCCATCGCGGCCATCTCGGCGCGGGTGAAGCTGCCGAACGCATCCAGCGACCCGATCGAATAGAGCGACAGAAGCCGCGTCTCGGCGGCCTGACTATCGAAGCTCGCGCGGGACAAGGGCGTCATCGCGGCGCGCATATCAGAGACTATTTCGGCGCAATCGGCCTCTTTCGCCTCGCTGACCAGCACTTCACGCGGCGCAAGTCGGGCAAGCTCCGGGCCCAGCCGTGACAGCGGGCAGGGCGTCACGCGGAACTCGCCGGTGGAGATATCGACCCAGGCAATCGCGGCCTCGTCGCGCACTTCGGCCCAAGCGGCGAGGAAGTTGTGGCGGCGCGCCTCCAGCAGGCTTTCCTCGGTCAGTGTGCCGGGCGTGACCAGCCGCACCACATCGCGTTTCACGACGGATTTCGAGCCGCGCTTCTTCGCCTCGGCGGGATCTTCCATCTGCTCGGCAATCGCCACGCGGAAGCCTTTGCGGATCAGCGTCAGCAGGTAGCCCTCGGCCGCGTGCACGGGAACGCCGCACATCGCGATGTCCTCGCCCATGTGCTGACCGCGCTTGGTCAGCGCGATATCGAGGGCAGACGCGGCATCCACCGCGTCCTGAAAGAACATCTCGTAGAAATCACCCATCCGATAGAACAGGAGCGCGCCCGGATTGGCCTCCTTGATCCCCAGATACTGTTCCATCATCGGTGTGACGGTCGGCTTGGCCATGTGCCCCCCATTTGCTGGTCGCGCGACCCTACAAAACCCCGGATTCGGGCGCAATTCCGTTGAGTGGCGGATCACGGGACGTTAAACGGGTTCGGACCTGCAGGAGGAGCACCGGCCCAATGCCCAGCAAGAACCGTATCACGCCCGAGGAGGCCTTGGCCTATCACCTCGACCCGCATCCGGGGAAATACGACATCACCGCGTCGAAGCCCATGACATCGCAGCGCGATCTGTCGCTGGCCTACAGCCCGGGCGTTGCCGTGCCGGTGGAGGCAATCGCCGAGAATCCCGAACTGGCCTACGATTACACTGTGAAGGGGAACATGGTCGCCGTGATCTCGAACGGCTCGGCCATTCTGGGGCTTGGAAATCTCGGGGCGCTGGCCTCGAAACCGGTGATGGAGGGCAAGGCGGTCCTCTTCAAGCGTTTCGCGGATGTGAACGCGATCGATATCGAGCTCGATACCGAGGACGCCGACGAGATCATCAACGCGGTGAAACTGATGGGGCCGACCTTCGGGGGGATCAACCTCGAGGATATCAAGGCGCCGGAATGTTTCATCATCGAGCAGCGGCTCAAGGAGCTGATGGACATCCCGGTGTTCCACGACGATCAGCACGGCACGGCGGTGATCTGTGCGGCGGGGCTGATCAACGCGCTGGAGCTGTCGGGCAAGAAGATCGAAGACTGCAAGATCGTGCTCAACGGCGCGGGCGCTGCGGGCATCGCCTGTCTGGAGCTTGTGAAGGCGATGGGCGCGAAGCATGACAATTGCATCATGTGCGACACCAAGGGCGTGATCTATCAGGGGCGCACCGAGGGCATGAACCAGTGGAAATCGGCCCATGCGGCGGTGACCGATGCGCGCTCGCTCGAAGAGGCGATGGAGGGCGCGGATGTGTTCCTCGGCGTGTCGGCCAAGGGCGCGGTGACGCCCGAGATGGTGCAGTCGATGGCCGACAATCCGGTGATCTTCGCGATGGCGAACCCGGACCCGGAGATCACGCCGGAAGAGGCGCAATCGGTGCGTCCCGATGCGATCGTGGCGACGGGGCGGTCGGACTATCCGAACCAGGTGAACAACGTCCTCGGCTTCCCCTACCTGTTCCGCGGAGCGCTCGACATCCACGCCCGCGCGATCAATGACGAGATGAAGATCGCCTGCGCCAACGCCCTGGCGGAGCTGGCGCGCGAGGATGTGCCCGACGAGGTCGCGATGGCCTATGGGCGCAAGCTCAGCTTCGGGCGCGATTACATCATTCCGACGCCCTTCGATCCGCGGCTGATCCACGTGATCCCGCCGGCGGTCGCGAAAGCCGGGATGGATACCGGTGTCGCGCGGCGTCCGATCATCGACATGGAAGGCTATGCGCAAAGCCTGAAAGCGCGGATGGACCCGACCGCGTCGATCCTGCAGGGCATCCAGAGCCGCGCGCGTCAGGCGCAGGCCAAGATGATCTTTGCCGAGGGTGATGACGAGCGGGTGCTGCGCGCCGCCGTGGCCTATCAGCGCTCCGGCATGGGCGAGGCGCTGGTCGTGGGCCGCGAGCAGGATGTGAAAGAAAAGCTGGAAACGGCAGGCTTGGGCGATGCCTATCGCGAGCTGCGCGTGGTGAATGCGGCCAATTCCAAGCATACCGAGACCTACAAGGACTTCCTGTATAAGCGCCTGCAACGGCAGGGTGTGGACCGCGAGGATGCGCATAAGCTGGCGACGCGCGACCGGCATGTCTTCGCGGCGCTGATGCTGGTGCATGGGCATGGCGACGCGATGGTCACGGGCGCGACCCGGAAATCGGCGCATGTGCTGGAACTGATCAACAAGGTGATCGACGCGAAGCCCTCGGATGGGGCGGTCGGTATTACCGCCCTGCTTAACAAGGGGCGCGTGGTGCTGATCGGCGATACGCTGGTGCATGAATGGCCCGACGAGAACGATCTGGCCGATATCGCGACGGCGGGGGCGCATGTGGCGCGGGGTCTGGGCCTTGAACCGCGCGTGGCGTTCTGCTCCTTCTCGACCTTCGGCTATCCGGTGTCGGAGCGGGCCACGAAGATGCATGTCGCGCCGAAGGTGCTCGACGCGCGCGGGGCGGATTTCGAGTATGATGGCGAGATGACCGTCGATGTGGCGCTCAACATGGATCAGATGAAGAACTATCCGTTCTGCCGTCTGACCGGCCCGGCCAATATCCTCGTCGTGCCGGCACGCCATTCGGCCTCGATCTCTGTGAAACTGATGCAGGAGATGGCGGGCGCGACCGTGATCGGCCCGATCCTGACCGGGACGAGCCACGCGGTGCAGCTGTGTTCGACCACGTCGACGGTGAACGACATCCTGAACATGGCGGCGCTTGCTTCGTGCAAGCTGTGCCTGAAGGACTGAATTGAAAAGGCGCGCGGTGATCCGCGCGCCTGTTTCGCTTTATCCCAGCGCGTAGCCCGTGCCGCGCACCGTGCGCACCGGATCATCCCCGCCATTGGCCATCAGCGCCTTGCGCAGCCGCCCGACATGGACGTCGATGGTGCGGGTGTCGACATAGATGTCGCGGCCCCAGACCCGGTCGAGCAGTTGATCGCGGGTCCAGACGCGGCCCGGTTTTTCCATCATCGTCGAGAGCAGCCGGAACTCGGTCGGCCCGAGTTTCAGCGGTTGGCCGTTGCGGAAAACGCGGTGCTCCTCGGCATCGAGGATGATGTCCTCGAAGCTCAGCCGTTCGCCCATCGTCGCGGGCCGCGTGCGGCGCAGCTGGGTGCGCACGCGCGCCATCAGCTCGACGACCGAATAGGGTTTCACGACGTAGTCGTCCGCGCCGGTCTCGAGGCCCCGCACCCGGTCCACCTCTTCGGAGCGTGCCGAGAGCATGATGACAGGAATGTTGCGGGTCTCGGAATTGGCCTTAACGCGGCGACAAATCTCGATGCCGGAGACATTGGGCAGCATCCAGTCCAGCACGATCAGATCGGGCTTCTCTTCCTTCAGGAACAAGAGGCCCTCGTCTCCGTTCTCCGCCATCACTACGCGAAACCCTTCGGCTTCGAGGTTGTAGCTGAGAACTTCGCGCTGGGCGTTTTCGTCTTCAACCACAAGGACACAGGGTTGTTGGGCTGGCGACATTTCTCAGGTCTCCGTCAAACCACGCTCGAGCTTTTCGGGCGCGCGTCTTCCGGCATTTCGCCGGTCACGAGGTAGATCACCTGCTCGGCGATGGTGGTCGCATGGTCGCCCATCCGCTCGATGTTCTTGGCGATGAAATGCAGGTGCATGCAGGGCGTGATGTTGCGCGGGTCTTCCATCATGTAGGTCAGGAATTCGCGGAACAGCGCGTTATACATCTGGTCCACTTCAAGATCGCGCTCGCGCACATCGGCGGCCAATTTCGGGTCGCGCTGGATATAGGCGTCGAGCGCGTCTTTCAGCATCGCCTCCGTCGTGCCCGCCATGCGGCGGATCGCGGTTGCGGTGCCGCTGATCTGCGGCCCGTCGGACAGAACCTGCGTGCGCTTGGCGATGTTCTTCGCGTAGTCGCCGACCCGCTCGAGGCTCGCCGAGATCTTGATGACCGAGAGCGCCATGCGCAGGTCGCGCGCGGCGGGGGCGCGCAGTGCGATCAGGCGCGCGGCCTCTTCGTTGATCTTCTCTTCCAGCTCGTCGACGGCACGGTCGCGGGCCCGGATCTGCTCGGCCAGTTCGAGATCGCGCACTTCGAGGGCGCGGGCGCTTTCAAGGATCTGCTCCTCGACGAGACCGCCCATTTTGACGACCAATGCCTGCACCGCTTCGAGATCGCGGTCGAAGGCGGAAAGAATGTGCTCGCTCATGATTATTTGCCTCCTCAGCCGATACGGCCGGTAATGTAGCTTTCCGTCCGGCTGTCGGACGGGTTGGTGAAAATCTTGTCAGTGTCGTCGTACTCGACGAGGTTTCCGAGGTGGAAGAACGCGGTCTTCTGACTCACGCGCGCGGCCTGCTGCATCGAGTGCGTCACGATCACCACCGAGAAATTCGCGCGAAGCTCGTCGATCAGTTCCTCGACCTGCGCGGTCGCGATCGGGTCGAGTGCCGAGCAGGGCTCGTCCATCAGCAGCACTTCCGGCGAGGTCGCCACGGCGCGCGCGATGCACAGGCGCTGCTGCTGACCGCCCGAAAGCCCGGTGCCGGGCGCGTGCAGGCGATCTTTCACCTCGTTCCACAGCGCGGCCTTGCGCAGCGAGTCCTCGACCACCTGATCCAGCTCGGCCTTGTTCTTCGTCAGGCCGTGGATTTTCGGCCCATAGGCCACGTTGTCGTAGATCGACTTCGGGAACGGGTTCGGTTTCTGGAACACCATGCCGACCTTGGCGCGCAGCTGCACCGGATCGACGCGCTTGTCGTAGATGTCTTCGCCGTCGAGTTTGATATCGCCCTCGACGCGACAGATATCGATCGTGTCGTTCATCCGGTTCAGGCAGCGCAGGAAGGTCGACTTCCCGCAGCCCGACGGGCCGATGAACGCGGTGACGGTCTTGTCGAGAATGTCGACATCGACGTCCTTGATCGCGTGGGTGTCGCCGTAATGGACCTGCACGTTGCGTGCGGTGATCTTGATGTCGTCAGTGGTCACGGCTCTCTCCGTCAGGCTCATGTCTTCCATATTTCTCGCGCTCCCTTACCAACGACGCTCGAATTTGCGGCGCAGGATGATGGCGATGATGTTCATGCCCAAAAGGAAGATCAGCAGAATGATGATACCTCCCCAGGCGCGTTCGTAAAATGCCGGGTCGGCGCGCTTGGCCCATTCGTAGATCTGCGCGGGCATGGCCGAGTTGGGCGAGACGAAGCCGTCCCAGAACCCGTCCGGCGAGTTGGTCGCGATATAGCCCACCATCCCGATCAGCAGGAGCGGCGCGGTCTCGCCCAGAGCCTGCGCCAGACCAATGATCGTCCCGGTCAGGATGCCGGGCATCGCCAGCGGCAGAACGTGGTGGAAGACCGATTGCATTTTTGAGGCGCCAACGCCGAGGGCGGCGTCGCGGATCGAGGGCGGCACGGCTTTCAGCGCGGCCCGGGTCGAGATGATGATCGTCGGCAGGGTCATCAGCGTCAGCACGAGGCCACCGACCAGCGGGGCCGATTGCGGCAGATGCGCGAATTGAATGAAGACCGCGAGGCCGAGGATACCGAAGACGATCGAGGGCACCGCCGCGAGATTCGAGATATTCACCTCGATCAGATCGGTGAAGCGGTTCTTCGGCGCGAATTCTTCCAGATAGATCGAGGCGGCGACCCCGATCGGCAGGGCCAGCACCAGCACCACCAGCATCATGTAGAACGAGCCCAGCATCGAGATCCCGATCCCGGCCTGTTCGGCGCGGCTGTCGGAGGCGTCGGCGCCGAAGATGAAGGCCCAGTTGAAACCTTTGTGGATGATGCCCGCGTCGCGGAGCTGGTCGACGAGGTCGAGCTGCGCCACGGTGATGTTCTTGTCCTTGGCGATCTCGTCGCGATGCACGCGGCCCTTGAGGTAGCTGTCCACCCGCGACGAGGCGAGGATCTTGAAATCCACCGTCGTGCCGATGATCGACGGGTCGGCGAGCACCGTGTCGCGCACCTGGCTCGCAGCCGAGGCCGAGATCAGGTTCTTCATGTCCTTCGCCTTGGCGAGATCAGTCGTCGCGCCGGATTTCTCCACCGCGTCGAGCAGGCCTTTTTCGATCAGCGGCTTGTAGGTGAAGGTGGTCGCCTTCTTCAGATCCTCCGGATCGCGGTTGCCCTTCTTGTCGAGCTTCGCGGCGTCCAGATAGACCGGAACTTCCACAAACGTCTGCTGAAACGCGGTGGCGCCGTTGGAGACGATCGTCACCAGCAGGATCACGAGGAACGCGAGACCGATCCCGATCGCGCCGATGCCGAGTGCCTTGAAGCGTTTCTCGGAGGCGTTGCGGCGTTTCGTGCGCGCATCGAGATGATGCAGCGAACGCGTCGCGGGTTGGCCTGCGCCGTGTTGGGTCGCATCACTCATTCGTATTGCTCCCGGTATTTGCGCACGATGTAGAGCGCGAAGATGTTGAGCCCGAGCGTCAGGACGAACAGCGTCATGCCGAGTGCGAAGGCGACCAGCGCCTCGGGGGAGGCGAAATCGGCGTCACCGGTCAGCTGCGAGACGATCTTGGCGGTGACGGTGGTCATGGCGTCGAACGGGTTCATGCTGAGCCGCGCGGCGGCGCCTGCGCCCAGCACCACGATCATCGTCTCGCCAATGGCGCGCGAGGTCGCGAGAAGCACCGCGCCGACGATGCCGGGCAGGGCTGCGGGCAGGATAACCTGCTTGATCGTTTCGGATTTCGTCGCGCCGAGACCATAGGAGCCGTCGCGCAAGCTTTGCGGCACTGCGTTGATGATGTCGTCGGACAGCGAGGAGACGAAGGGGATCAGCATGATGCCCATCACCAGACCCGCGGTCATCACCGCCGTGCCCGCATGCATCCAGCCGCCATCGGCCATCGCCGCGGTCGGACCATTCGCGCCGAAGATCGAGAGCAGGAACGGGCCCACGGTCAGCAGGGCGAAAAGGCCGTAGACGATGGTCGGGATCCCGGCGAGCACTTCGAGCAGCGGTTTCACGATGCCCCGCACCGATTTGGTCGCGTATTCCGACAGGTAGACGGCGGCGAACAGCCCGATCGGCACTGCGACCAGAAGCGCTACGAGCGAGATGTAGAGCGTGCCCCAGAGAAGCGGCAGGATGCCCAGCTCCGACCCGCCGCCGAAGCTCGGCGACCAGGTCGTGCCGAGGAAGAAATCGGAGATCGGATAAAGGCGGAAGAATTCGATCGTATTGAAGACCAGCGACAGAACGATACCGATCGTCGTCAGGATCGCGATGGAGGCGGCGGCGATCAGCAGAACGCGCACTCCCTTTTCGACCGTGTTACGGGCGCGGAAATCCTTGTTCGTGCGCAGGTAGGCGAAGGCAAAGCCCGCGATGGCTGTCAGCAGGACCAGTATCGTCATCGCCAGATCGCCCACCGAGGTCATGCCGCGATAGGTCTGTGCCGCGTTCAGCGTCGCCGGATCGACACTGGAGCCGAGCGCGACCCCGACCGAGCCGAGAACCTCGCGCAGGTCCGTGGTCTGAAGATCGATATTCGCTGCTTGCCGTGCGCTCAGCGCGCCTTGAGCAATTGCGGTGTCGAGACCGTCGGCCACGCGCCGGACATCGGACATCTCGAGGCTCATGTTCGAGCCGTCCAGCAGCGCATCGGGGATCTCGGCCGAGACGCGGGCATTCACGATCAGCGGCTGTGCCACCATCCAGACCAGCAGCAGAAGAAGCGCCGGCACAGCGGTGAACATCGCGACGTTGAAGCCGTAGTAATTCGGCAGGCTGTGCAGAGACCGTCGGTCTTCGCCTGCCGAATGCAGCGCACGCATACGGCCCATCACGAAGCCGACGACTGCCAGCACGACCACGATCACAACGATCCACAAAACAGGCATTTCAGCCCCACCAGTTGAAAATAACCAAAAAGGAAAAAGGGGGCAGCGAAATAAGCCGCCCCCTGAAGATAGCGGTCTCGATTACGAGCCCGAACCCATGGTCACTTCGTTCGCCACGGCGTCCTGGGTCTTGGCCAGTTCCGGGTCGGCAACGAGGCCGTACTGAGCGAGCGGGCCGTCGGGGCCAGCGATCTCGTCGGAGACGAAGAACTCAGCGTATTCTTTCAGGCCGGGGATCACGCCGATATGCGCTTTCTTGACGTAGAAGTAGAGCGGACGCGACACCGGATACTCGCCCGAAGCGATGGTCTCGGTCGAGGGCTCGACGCCCGACATGGTCGCGACTTTCAGCTTGTCGGTGTTGTTCTCGTAGAACGCCAGACCGAAGACGCCGATGCCGTTCGGGTTGGAACCGATGCGGGCGAGGGTCTCGGTGTAGTCGCCATCGATGTCGACAGCCTTGCCGTCGGTGCGGACTTCCATGCAGGCCTTGCCGGCTGCTTTTTCGTCCATGCCCGAAGCGATGAAGGCTTCTTTCGCGCCGGTCGCTTCACAGCCAGCTTCCAGAACCTTCTCTTCGAAGACTTCACGGGTGCCGTGCTTGGTGCCCGGGATGAAGGCGATGATGTCGGCCTCCGGCAGGTCCGAGTTGAACTCGTTCCACTTGGCGTAGCTGTTGTCGACGATTTCGCCTTCCTTCAGGACCTTCGCGCCGAGCGCGTTGAAGATGTCCGAGGGGGTGAAAGCGTTGAAGGCCGGGCCGTCTTTTTGCGATGCGAAGACGATGCCGTCATAGCCGATGCGGACTTCCATGATGTCGGTGACGCCGTTGTCGGCGCAGGTCGCGACTTCTTTGTCCTTGATCTTGCGCGAAGCGTTCGCGACGTCGATCGTGTTTTCGCCAACGCCTTCGCAGAAGCGCTTCAGGCCAGCCGAGGAGCCGCCCGATTCCACGACCGGGGTCGGATAATCGAAGTTTTCACCGAAAGCTTCGGCGACGATGGAGGCGTAGGGCAGCACGGTCGAGGAACCGGCGACCTGGATGTTGTCACGCGCGAAAGCGGCGGTGCCCGAAGCGGCAACGATCGCGATCGCGGAGGCGGCGAGGTTGAACGATTTCATAGATCACTCCCAGTGTTCTCAAATTTGGGCCGTCGAGTGGCCTCAGCGCGGTCCTAGGGGTCTTCGGTGACGCTTATGCAAACATTATGTAACAGCTATGTGACAATCTACGAGTCCGTGAAGGTTCGTGATCAGGCCCGCGAAATCGCCTGTGCAATCAGGACGGGAACCTCACGATGGGCCCCAATCTCGGGCAAAAGGCGCCCCCGATAGCTAGCGGCTTGCAAGGCCTCAGGAATATCGCCTGTCACATGTCCCGCCCGCAGCGCGAAGAAGGGCAGACACACGCCATCCGGGTGCGCGCGGGCCACGTCTTCGAGGAACGGGGGCTCTTCGATCAGGGCCACATGAATCTCCGGCATCGCGGAATTGCGGCCCAAGGTCTCGGCCATGTCATAGACCGAATTGCGCGATTTTCGCGATATTTTCGACCCGTGTGCTACGAGAATCAGCGGCGAGTCGGCTGGGATTCCCTTCGAAGCGCGGGCCTCAAGGATCACTCTGGTCAGCAGATCGGGCAGCGCAGGGTCGACGCCAAACGGCTCCAACTGGCGCGCTTGCGAGCGCGCCGCCTCCAGCCGCCGCGGAAGTTCGGTCTTGGTGAACCAGCCCTGCGCCATGAAATAGGGATAGATCACCGGATCTTCGTGCCGCGCCAAGGCGGCCTCCAACGATCCCGGTTTTGCAAGGGTCGCGGCGTCTATCTTGCGGCCCGGCATCTCCTCCGAGACCTTATTGGCCAAGGAAAACAGAGCCTTCTCCTGAATTTCAGGCTCGGACGGGGATCCATGGGCGACGAGAATGACCGGCTGCATGCCCCTAGATTAGCGCGGCGGCGCGCTATGGCAATCACGCGTTTTCGACGTGAGTTTTCGGTTAACGCCCTGAATTTTAGGAATATTGTCCGTAGATGCCATTTGCGCGACCGCATCTTTGCATATACGCATAAGGCAGAGGCCAGGATGGCCAGACCCGAGATTTAGTTTCACGTGTGGTGCGTAGGGGTGCACGTGGGTGAAGGAGGGTTCTGGCTGGGGTGCCGGAACCCTCCTGTTTTATCCGGTTCAGGTCGGATCGGTCTCGCCCATCTCGCAGACGATATTCCATTCCTCTTCGGTGACCGGCTGAACCGACAGCCGCATCGACGTCACAAGCGACATCTCCGACAGGCGCGGTTCGCCTTTCACATCGGCCAGTGTGACCGGCTTGGTGAAGGGCCGCACCGCCTTGAGGTCCACGCAATCCCAGCGCGGATCGTCGGTGGTGGAATCCGGATGGCTCTCGGCCACGACCTCACAGATCCCGACTACCTCCTTGCCGATATTCGAATGGTAGAACAGGCCGCGATCGCCGATCTTCATCTCGCGCATGTTGTTGCGCGCGAGATAGTTGCGGATGCCGTCCCATTCCTCGCCCGCATCGCCCTTGGCGACCAGATCGTCCCAGGAAAACTTGTTGGGTTCCGATTTGAACAGCCAGTACCGCATCAGCCGATCACCTTTTTCCACGCCTTGACCTGCACGTCCTCGAACAGCCCCGCCTTCGCGTAGGGATCGTTCGCGGCCCAGTCCTGCGCGGCCTCGAGGCTGTCGACCTCCACGATCACGAGCGAGCCGACCATCTGGTCATTCTCGATAAACGGGCCCGCCATGAAGACCACGCCGGTTTCTTCGATATAGGCGAGGTGCTTCTCGCGGTTGTCCATCCGGGTTTGCAGAGCGCCGGGCTTGTCGCGGCAGATCACGGCAAAATACATCTCATTCCTCCTTCAAGGGGCGGGCGAGCAGAGCCTGCATCGCTTCATCCACGCTGATTGACTGTTCGGTAAGCGCCATAACCATCGCGGCCACCGGAATTTCCAGACCGCGCGCATGGGCCAGCTTGTTCAGGGCCTGCGCGGTCGCGGCGCCCTCGACGGTGATAGAGGGATCGAAGGCTTCGCCCGCGCCGATCGCGTGGCCCAGCCGGAAATTGCGCGATTGCGCCGAGGTGCAGGTCAGCACCAGATCGCCAAAGCCGGACAGGCCCGACAGCGTCTCTGGCCGGGCGCCGAGTTCCGTCGCAATCCGCAACATTTCGGCGAAACCGCGTGTCATCAGGGCGGCGCGCGCGGAATCCCCGAGCCCCGCGCCAATCACGGTGCCCGCAGCGATCGCGTAGACATTCTTCAGTGCGCCGCCGAGTTCCGCCCCGGTCGTGTCGGTCGTGCGATACAGCCGCAGCGTCGGCGTCGACAGCTCGGCCTGCAGTTCCTCGGAATGATCGGCGCAGGCCAGCGTAAGCGCAGTCGGCAGGCCGCGCGCGATATCGCCGGCAAAGCTCGGCCCGGTCAGCACGGCAGCCCGCGCGCCCGGCACTTTCGCGCGGATCAGGGCCGTCGGCCCCTGGCCGGTGGACAGGTCGATCCCCTTGGAGCAGGAGACCAGAGTCTTGCCCGCAAGCGTGTCGGAATGCGCGTCGAGAAACCCGGCCATCTTCTGCATCGGCATCGCGAGAAGCAGCGTCTCAGCCTGAAGCGCATCTGCAATTTCCGCTGAAACAGAGATGTTTTCGGGCAGTTTGACACCCGGAAGGCGGCGCGCGTTCTCACCGCTCTCGCGCATGGCCTGCACATGCTCGGCATCGCGGGCCCAAAGAGTCACCGGCCCGTTTTGCGACAGTGTCACCGCCATCGCGGTGCCGAAAGCGCCCGCGCCCAGGACCGAAATACTCATGCCTTGGCCCCCTTCTTTCCCGACCCAAGAAGCGGTGCGGCGCTGCGATCCAGCGGCCAGCGGGGGCGGGCGGTCAGGTCCATCCCGTCTTGCGCGCCACTGCGGAACCGTTCGATCCCGGCCCATGCAATCATCGCCGCGTTATCGGTGCAAAGCTTCAAGGGCGGGGCCACGAACTCGGCGCCCATTTCACGTGAAACAGTCTCTAATCCAGCCCGAATAGCCTGATTTGCCGCGACACCGCCTGCGACCGCGAAGCCGGGGTTGGCGGGTGCAAGTTTGAGATATTCCGCCAAGGCACGCCGTGACTTCTCGATCAAGACATCCGCAATCGCCTGCTGAAAACCGGCGCAAAGATCGGCACGGATCTGGCGCGGAAGCCCGCCATGCTCTGCCACCACCTGATCGCGGGCGCGCAGCAGCGCGGTCTTCAGCCCAGAGAAGGACATATCGCAGCCCGGCCGATCCAGAAGAGGCCGCGGAAAGGCAAAAGCCTTGGGATCGCCCTTGCGCGCCTCGGCCTCGACGGAGGGTCCGCCGGGTTGGGGCAGGGCCATCAGCTTCGCCGCCTTATCGAAGGCCTCGCCCGGCGCGTCGTCGATCGTGCCGCCGAGCCGCGAGAAATCTTCCGGCCCTTTCGCGATCAGAAACTGGCAGTGGCCGCCGGAGACCAGCAGCATCAGATAGGGAAAAGCGAGCCCATCGGTCAGGCGCGGGGTCAGCGCATGGCCCGCCAAGTGGTTCACACCGACCAGAGGCAGACCCGCCCCGGCGGCGAGGCCCTTGGCGCACATCACGCCCGACATCACCCCGCCGATCAGCCCCGGTCCCGCCGTCACCGCGATGCCATCCAGCGCGTCGAGCCCAAGCCCGGCGTCTTCCAGAGCCTCTTCGACGCAGAGATCGAGCTTCTCGGCATGGGCGCGCGCGGCGATTTCGGGGACCACGCCACCGAAGGCCGCATGCAGATCGGTCTGCCCGGCGACGACGCTCGAGAGGATCTCCGGCTGGCCATCCGTCAGGCGCACGATCGCCGCTGCCGTATCGTCGCAGCTCGATTCCAGCCCGAGAAAGGTCAGCGTATCGGTCATCGGGGCGCCTGTTGCGTGGGTTATCCAACGCAGGTAACACCGGGGAAGCGTTCGCACAATCCCGGGGCGGTGGATGGATAGCCAGCCTGAGAGACCGATTCTCTTCGTCACGCGACCCGCCGTCGCGGCAGAAGGATTCGTCGAGGCGTTTCGTGAAAGGTTTGGGAACGATTGGCCCGTCGTTATGTCTCCACTCACGGAGATTGAGGCGCTGGACGTACAGATCCCCGAGTTTCAGACTGCGATCTTCACCTCGCAAAATGCCGTGGCTGCCTTCCAGCGACTGGCTCAGGGACAGGGCCGCCGCGCCTATTGCGTGGGGCAGCGCACGGCGCAGGCGGCACGCGAGGCCGGGTTCGATGCCATCGCCGGGCCGGGCGATGCGGAGGCGTTGAGCGAAATGATCGCGCAGCGCGAGTTCGGCGGAAAACTGCTGTTCGTGAGGGGAGAGCAGGTCGCCTTCGATCTCGAAAATCGGCTGAATTCCGCCGGAATAGAGACTGAATCTGCGATCATTTACCGCCAGGTCTCCCGCCCGTTGAGCGGTGAGGCGCAGGCGGCACTGCGCGCATCGCGCCCTGTATTGGTGCCGATTTTCTCGCCAAACGCGGCGGATCGCTTCCTAAATTCTATGCCCGATGCGCCCAAGCCGCCGCTCTTTGTCGCAGCTATGAGCGAGGCAGTGGCGTCTCGCCTCAAAAGCGCTAGCTTGTGCCATCTAGAAGTTGCCCCGCATCCCGATGCGCAAGGGATGCTCGATGCGCTTGCCGTCTTGCTGCAAAGGCAAAAGGCGGGTTGAGCAGTCGCGGACTGACTTCTAAGTTGATGTGAGCGCGCAATTTGGTGCGGCAGTGGAGGGCTTAGACGATGGCGAAACGGACAACCGGGAAATCTTCCGACGCGAACAAGCCGGAAGACGCGAAATCGACGACCGAGTCCGAGACCAAATCCGACGCAACCTCTTCGCAAACCCCGAAGGATAGCAAGGCCGCCACGACTCCCGAGGCGACGGACAAGTCGAGCGCGGCCGCGTCCAGTAAGCCCGCTCCGGCATCGAAGTCGAGCACGCCCGCGAAGTCGTCCCCCACGTCTACGCCTGCGACCAAAGCGGATACCTCCAAGAGCACGACCGGAACCGCCAAGCCGACCTCCACGCCTGCAACCAAGGCGGAGACCCCTGCGAAATCCGATGCGGCGCCGAAGTCCGGCGCCACGCCTGTGAAGACCGAGGCGACCTCGACCCCGGCCACGACCAGTGCAAAACCGGAGGCCGAGCCGAAGAAGTCGACCGCAAGCGGCGCATCGGAAGATAAAGCGCAGGCCGAGAAGCCTGCGAGCGCCGCGACGACCAGTAGCGCCACGACCACTGACAGGACCCCGCCGAAAAGTGATACAGCAGCGTCGAGCACCTCGCCCCAGCCGGTGATCGAAAAGCGCGGCGGGTTCGGGTCCGCTTTCCTGGGCGGTGTGATTGCGGCTGTGATCGGCGCGGGCGTCGCGATTTGGGCGATCCCCAATCTGCCGCCGCAACTTTCCGGATGGCTGCCGACCGCACCGGCCCCAGTGGACGAGGCTGCCATTCAAGCCAAGCTCGATGACCAATCGAAGCAAATCGGCCAACTCTCCGAAGAGATAGCGACCCTGAAATCGTCGCAGCCGCCCGCGCCGGATCTGTCGGGCGTTCAAGGCGCGCTCGATCAGGTCAACGCGGATATCCGGGCGAACAAATCCGCGCTGGAGGATTTGAAATCTCAGATCGCGTCGCTGCAGACCGACACTGGCGGCAGCGCGGCGCAAGCCGAGATCGAAGCGGCCGCGAAAGCCGCCGAAGCCCGGATCAAAGAAGCCGAAGCGCAGGCGCAGAGCCTGAAATCGCAAAGCGAGGCGGCCGCCAAGGCGGCGATGACGCAGGCTGCGGCGGCGCGCGTGAAAGCGGCGCTGGATGCGGGCACGTCGCTTGACGCGCCGCTTGCCGATCTGCGCGACGCAGGTGTCGAAATCCCGGCGGCGCTCAGTGGCGACATTCCGAGCCTGCAGTCGCTGCAATCGAGCTTCCCAGATGCCGCGCGGGCAGCGCTTCAGGCGGCGCGCCGCACCGAGACAGGCGGCTCGATCAGCGATCGCGTCGGCGCTTTCCTTCTAGCTCAGACCGGGGCACGCTCGGTCGCGCCGAAAGAGGGCGATAGCGCGGATCCGGTGCTGTCGCGGGCGCAGGCCGATGTCGACCGGGGGGCTTTGTCCGAGGCGCTCGACGAGATCGCGAAACTGTCCGACCCCGCGCAGGAGGCGATGTCCGACTGGGTGAACCAGGCGAAAGCACGGGTGGCTGCGCTCGACGCGGCCAACCAGCTTGGCGCGACGCAATAAGGAGACAGACATGATCTGGTCATTCATCAAAATCGCGCTGTTTCTGATTGTCGTTGCCGCGGCGACCCTGGGCCTCGCGCATCTCGCCGAGATGACGGGCGGTCTGCGGATCACGACGCTCGGTATGGAATTCACCTTGGGCCCGCTGCAGGCGGTGATCGCCGCGATCATCCTCTTCATCGCGATCTGGATCGTGATCCGGATCGTCGGTCTGGTGGTCGCCTTCCTGCGCTTCCTCGCGGGCGACGAAACCGCGATCACCCGCTATTTCGACCGGCATCGCGAACGCAAAGGCTATCAGGCTTTGTCCGAAGGGCTGCTTGCGGCGGCGTCCGGCGAGGGCAAGCTCGCCATGTCGAAAGCGGCGAAGGCCGAGCGCTATCTGCAACGGCCGGAGCTGACCAACCTTCTCACCGCGCAGGCGGCGGAAGCCTCGGGCGACTCGAAGAAAGCGACCGAAGTTTACAAACGGCTCCTCGCCGATGACCGCACGCGGTTCGTGGGGATTCGCGGGCTGCTGCGCCAGAAGCTCGAAGAGGGCGATACCGAAACGGCGCTGAAGCTCGCGCAGAAAGCTTACGCGATCAAGCCGCGTCACCGTGAAGTTCAGGATACGCTTCTGGGGCTGCAGACTGAGACGGGCGACTGGAAAGGCGCGCGGGAGATTTTGCAGGCGAAGATGCGTCAGGGCGAATTGCCGCGTGACGTCCATAAGCGCCGCGATGCTGTCCTCGCACTGCAAGAGGCCAAGGGCGTCTGGCAGGAAGGTGCGAGCGTCGAGGCGCGTGAAGCTGCGATTTCGGCCGCCAAAGCGTCGCCCGATCTGGTGCCTGCCGTCGTGATGGCGGCCCGCGCCTATATCGACAAGGGCAAGAAAGGCGCGGCGGAGCGTATCTTGCGCAAGGCTTGGGAAGTGCAACCGCATCCGGATCTTGCGACCGCTTTCGCGGAGATTGCCCCGGATGATACGCCGGAAGCCCGGCTGAAGCGATTCTCGAAGCTGCTTTCGAGCCGTCCCGATCATGAGGAAACCCGCCTTCTGAAGGCGGAACTGAACATCGCGGCCGAAGACTTCCCGGCGGCGCGCCGGGCGCTGGGCGACCTCGTCGAGACTCATCCGACGGCCCGGTCACTGACGATCATGGCGGCGGTCGAGCGTGGCGAAGGGGCGGAGGATGTCGTCGTGCGCGGGTGGTTGGCCCGGGCCCTGACTGCACCGCGCGGTCCGCAATGGTGCTGCGACAAATGTCAGAACATTCAGTCCGAATGGACGCCGATCTGTGACAATTGCGGTGGCTTCGACACGCTCAGCTGGCGCGAGCCGCAACAGGCGCAGTCGCCGCTGCCGCATGGGGCAGAGATGCTACCCTTGATCGTGGGTAAGCCGAGTGCAGAGTCCTCGCCCAAGAAAGAGGATGAAGCCGCAGACGCCCCCATTCAGGACGCGGAAATCGTCGATCCGCCGAAGGAGGAAGGCGAGGCTGCAAGTGCATCGAAGGAGACGCAAAGCGGAACTGCGACAGCTTGATCATTTTGGGGCTACACATCCCCGAAAGAGCATGGTAATCGCCCGCCACAGTGCCGGTGTAGCTCAGCTGGTAGAGCACGTCATTCGTAATGATGGGGTCGTAGGTTCGAGTCCTATCACCGGCACCACTTCCTGAAAGTTCAGGCGCAGAGGCGGAACCGCAAGGTTCCGCTTCGCTTGTTTCAGGGCAGTCGTTCTCGAGGCTTCAGGTCAATTCACGACAAATTCTGCATGCAACGCGCCCGCGGCATTGATGCTCTTGAGGATGTCGATCATGTCGCGCGGGCTAACGCCGAGCGCGTTGAGCCCCGCGACCAATTCCGCTAGCGAGCTGCCCTGTGGGACTTCGGCCATGCGAATGCCTGGCTCTTCTGTGAGAGTCGCCTGCGATCTGGGGACGACAACCGTATCTCCTTGCGAAAACGGGTTGGGTTGCACTACGAGGGGGCTCTCCTCCACTTTGAGGGTCAGGTTCCCCTGGCTGACGGCAACGCGCGAAATCCGCACGTCTTCCCCCATGACGATCGTACCCGAACGCTGGTCGACCACGACCCGGGCGCGCTGTTCCGGTTCGACACTGAGATTCTCTACCCGGCCAATCGCATGCGCGACCGAGCGCGCGCGGGTCTCACGAATGTTCAAAGCAACTGTACCGCCGTCGAGCATTTCCGCGACGCGCCGACCGTATTCGCGGTTAATGGCGGTTTCAATTCGGCTTGCAGTGGTGAAGTCGGGCGAGCGCAGCGCGAGGCGCACCGTATTGAGGTCGTTAATCTCGAAGGCGATTTCGCGCTCGACGCGCGCGCCCGACGGAATATTTCCCGAGGTCGGAACGCCTTGAGTCACCGAAGCGGCGTTTCCCTGTGCCACAGCGCCGCCGGCAATGATCGCGCCTTGCGCGACCGCATAGATTTCGCCATCTGCCGCTTTCAAAGGGGTCATCACGAGGGTGCCGCCAAGAAGGCTCTTGGCGTCACCAATCGCGGAGACGGTGATGTCGATTTGGCTTCCGGCGCGCGCGAAGGGTGGCAGGCTTGCGGTGATCATAACGGCGGCGACGTTCTTCGGTCGAAACTGTTCTCCGGTAACGTTAACGCCGAGCCGTTCGAGCATGTTCGACATGATCTCTTCGGTAAAGGGGGCGTTACGTAACCCGTCACCCGTGCCGTTCAATCCAACGACCAGACCATAGCCGACGAGATCGTTCCCGCGCACTCCGTCGAATTCGACCAGATCCTTAATGCGGATCGGGGCGCAAAGAGCGATCTGCGGAAGGAAAATGAGGGCAACTAGCAACCAGCGCCACATCACATGTAATCCGTCATCGAGAGGTTGGAGAGCCGACGTGTCAGAAGATAGAGCGTCTCGATCTGGGAGCGTACCGCTTCGAGCGCGGTTGCCGAGGCGTACGGGTCGGCGCCGATGAGTTTCGTCCGTGCAATTTCAAGGCTGGCGCGTTCGCTATCGTTCCGTGTCGCTGCTGAGGCGACTTTGCCTTCGAACGAACCGACTTCCGCGGCGAGTTCGACAGTTGCGAGAGATCCCGAGTGAATTCTCTCACCCGCTTCCTTCGCAAGCGCACTTCGCTGGGCCAGGTCACCGTCGAACAAACCTCGGTCCAAAAGCGTGCCTATGGCGTAGCCCTTGATCGCGTCTTTAACGCGTGAGTCATTTGCGGTGACATTGATCGCGGCGGTTTCGCCTTCTGCGATGTGGAATTTTCCCTTGGCTTCGCCGCCTTGATAGGAGGTTGCGCTGAAACCGCTTGGGTCGGCGAACCACGTATCGAGGGTCGCGAGTACATCCGTCGCATTCGTGGCCCCTGAAATCTCAGCAGACAGGGAAGTGATAATCGTTTCGGCATCGGACAGCGGGGTCGTATCTCCCTGATCGCCCGCAAATATGTAGCGCCCGACAGAATTCGTGTTGAGCGTTGCGATCAGCGCGTTGAACTTTTCGGCTGCCGACGCGACGGTCGCGTCGATCATGATCTTGCTGGAGGTGGTTGCGGCGGACATGAGGGCCGTACTGATGCCGTCGTCGAGGTTGCCGATCCGCTCGAGGCTGCGTTGCATCGCGTCTGCATATTGGTTCGCCTCGGTAGTGGCGAGGTCGAATGCGTCGAACAATCTCAGGCTCCGATCGAGCGCGGAGAGCGCGCCGAAGTCGCCTGATACGGCGGCGCCGAGATCGGATTTTATGCCAGACGTCACTTCTTGGGTAAGGGTCGCCAATTTCGTATCCAGCGCTGCATTGTGGCGTCGCATCTGGAAATTCAGCGCCATGTCTCCAACAGAGAGATAGTTCATCTTAGATCTCCAGAAGCTGTTTGATCAGTGCATCGACGGTTTGGATGACGCGTGCATTGGCGCTGTAAAGTTCTTCAATTTGCAGAAGTTTCTGTATTTCATGATCAGTATCGACACCCTCGGCGAGGGCCTGCTCTTTCAATGTGTCGTAACGGGCCGTTGCATAGGTTTGAGACGCCTCGTTGCTTTGACGATCGCTCGTAACTTGGGACAAGAAGCTTGCGAAAAGCTCTGCGCTTGAATGAAGCGACGGGCCAAAATTTCCGGACGCGGGTGCGGACGCGGTTGTTAACGCTGAGGCGAGTGAGAAAAGATTTTCTGCGTTGCTCACGGGGCCAGGGGCAGTTGTGCCGAACCCGTCACGCAGCAGCGAAAGCGAGCCTCCTTGTGCAGGGTCCGCGAGCGGGTTGATGACGATCCGACCGGCGAGGCCTGTTTCGTTGAGCGGATCGAGCGGGCCCCCGCCATCTGTAAAGAGACCGGCTGCGCCGCCACCGAGTGTTGGGTCGACCGCCGGGTCGCTGACCCTCTCGATCAGGTTGCGGGAGATTGCGTCGATCTGAACCTGCAGGTTTGGAGCGAGCGTATCACGGATGGCGAAGAGGGCGCCAAGCGTGCCGCCGCCGAAGAACCCGTCATCGTCACTTGAGACAGCGTTTCCGTTGAGCGTCAGGCCTGAAAGAACCCCTCCGTCGTGGGTCATGTCCGGTGTTATGATTCCGCGCGCCGTGAACTCGATCTCGACTGGATTGCCTTCGAGAAGAACGGCACCGCCTGTGGTGAAGAGTGCGATCTGATCGTTTTCGCGCGGGACTTGGCGGGTGGGGACGATGCTGGAAATCCGGTCGACCAGCGTTTGACGTTGATCCTTGAGCGCATTGGTGTCATGGCCTGCGGCCTTTCCGGCCAGGATCGATGCGTTGAGTTCATCGACCTGCGCGAGTGCGCTGTTTAGGGCGTCGACCTGCGTCGCGATTTTCCGGTCTGCGTCCATCCGGCTGTCCTGCAATTCTGCGGAGAGCGTATTCAGGTGTCCGGTAACCTCGCGGGCGGCGCTCAGCACTGTGGACAGGCGGGCTTCGCTTTCTGGGCGGCTGCCAGCTTCGACGAGCGAGGCTTCGAACTCTGCGAATTTGGAGGATAAGGAGCTCGCATCCTCCGGCGTGCCGATGCGAGCTTCGAAGGTTGAAAGAAAGTCGCCGCGCAGTGAAGCGTTTTGGGCCGCAGCATCGGAGAGGCGGAGATCGCTGCGGAGGGTTTCGTTGACGATGCGGTCGACGCTGAGCACGCGAACACCGGCACCTTGCTGGCCGACGACCTGCGCGCCGAGTGAAATCTCGCGGCGCGCGTAGCCGTCGGTGAGCGCGTTGGCGGTATTGGAGGCCACGACCTCGGCCATTCGAGAGGCCGCGGTGAGGCCCGACAAGGCATTGGATAGCGTTTGCGAGATTCCCATTGCGACCTCCCGTCGCCGATTCGATCAGGATCAGCGTTTGATATTGGTGGTTTCCTGCAGCATTTCGTCGACCGTCTGGATCACCTTGGCGTTGGACGAGTAGGCGCGCTGCGTCTGGATTAGATTGGTCAGCTCTTCTGCAACATCGACCGTCGAGCCTTCGCGAGCGTAGCCTTCGATCGACCCGGTCGGACCGTCACCGGCATTCCAGAGGAAGAAAGAACCGGAGTTTGAGGAAACTTCGAAGATCTGATTGTCGAGCGCGATCAGACCGTTCTGATTGGGAACATCCACAAGGGGGATTTGATAGACCGTGCGGATGAAGCCGGTGTCGTAGGTGGCTTTGATGTAGCCATCCTCATCGATTTCGACAGCCGTGAGATTGCCGACGGGCGAGCCGTCCTTCGTGATCGATGTCGGCGAGAAGCTGTCGGAGAGCTGCGTCAAACCGTTGGTGTCGCCGATCTTGCCGATGGTGACGCTCAGCGGACCGCCAGCTACGGAGAGATCGAGCGTCCCGGTCGAGGCATCGTAGGTACCACCTGCGATAACATTGACCGAGGCGAGTGTGCCGCCGCTGCTACGGCTGTCGTCGAAGGTCAGGACATAGCGACCGATGACGCTTTCATCGGTCGCAGGGGTGCCCGGGTCATCCACCGTGGCGCTGTCGCGAATGACCATAGCCCATTCGTTCGATGCGCCGGTGGCCGGGACCGTGGGGTGGAACGTGATGTCCAGGGTTTCGGATGTTCCGAGATTTCCGAAATACTCGACGGAAAGTGGTAGCGTGTCACCGGCTGACCCGGCTTCTGTATCTGTCGCGGGTAGGTTGACCCCGAGATTAAGCGTTGTTGTGGGGTCGCCGGCCGTCTGGTTGGCGTTGATCACCACCGGCTCCATTCCGGACATGGTGTCGCGCGCGAAGGTCGGAATGGTGCCATCGGCACTGGCGGGCCAACCGAGCAGAACAAGCCCGGATTCGGTCATCAGTGTCCCGTCGACATCGGTGCGAAACGCGCCGGTCGTGGTCATCTTCAAAGGTTCGTCGCCCGTCGAGTTATCGAGCGCCACGGCCGTCATGACGGGCAGCATACCGCGTCCGGAAACCGCGATGTCGAGCGCGTTCGAGGTGGAGACCAGCGAGCCTCTCTCTTCGATGAGGCGACTCGTGGAGGCACGAACACCGCCAGCCGAATAGGAGCCAGTCTTCGCCGCCTGATTGATCACCATGCTTTCGAATTCGGTGACGGCGCGCTTGTAGCCGTATGTACTCGAATTCGCGATATTGTCCGAGATCGTGGCAAGACGTGTGGCATTCGCGGCCAAGCCGGCCACGCCCGCATTGAGCGAGGAAGAAATGGACATGGATGCGCCTTTCTGCTGCTGCGTCCGAAGTTCTTCCTACCTTTGCGCCCGGGTGTTTAAGATCGCCCTAACAGGTCCAGCTTTTTCGACCCGTGGTTACCGCTTCGCTAAGACGCGCCTTACCGACCATTGCGCAGCACGATCACTTCGAGACGGTTGTTGTGCAGGTCCATCGCGCGCTCGACCTTCGGCTTCCGATCGGCGAAGCCGCTGACGCGCTGCATCCGATCGGGGGGGAAACCGGCCTCGTCCAGCAATGTCCGCATCGCTTGCGCGCGTGCGGCGGAAAGCTCCCAGACGGGGTCACGGGCCAGCATTTTCGGGTAGGATCTCGTGTAGCCGTTGATCGCGACATTGTTCGAGACGATCGAGAAGACCCGCGTCAGGATGTTCGCCAGATCGGGGAGAACCGGCTGCGGCTTGGCCGTGTCGTCGATGAAAAGCGGCGCGTCGGGCAGGTCGGAGATCTCGATGATCAGACCCTCGTCGGTCACGCGGGTCACGATATGACGCGCGAGCTGCTCGCTCACCATCGACTCGCCGCCGACGCCCATCAGAGCTTGCTCGATCGCGCGCGCCATCTCTTTCAAACTGGCCGTGTCGCTGTCCTGCGTGTCGTCGGCAGAGTTTTCGCCGCGGGCCTGACGCTCTTCGGTCGGACGTTGCGAGACGGCACCGGTCCCGGTCTGTGCGATCTGATCCTCGGAGAAGACGGAATCTCCGCCGAAGGCGCCTTCGCCGCCACCGGAGATGCGGTTGATCGGGATCGTCGGATTGAAGTAATCCGCGATGCCCTTGCGTTGTTTCTCGGTTGTCGCGTTCAGCAACCACATCAGCATGAAGAAGGCCATCATCGCAGTGACGAAATCGGCATAGGCCACTTTCCACGCCCCACCGTGGTGCCCGTCGCCTGCGACAACCTTCTTACGCTTGATGATGATTGGCGCCGCGTTGTCGCGGTTGCTCATTCCACCACCTCTTTTCACCCGCGTCCGGTATAGTCGGCGCGTGTTAACAGGCGATTGACGGATAAAATGCGAGCCATCGGCCTCTTCCCTTGTCGTGGCGCGGCCAATCGCTAGATTTGGCAGATGAATGGGCACCCGAACACAATGACAGTTGACCCGGCCGACCTGATTGCCTGTCCGCAATGCGACGCGCTTTATCGCGCGACGCATCTGGCCGATGGCAAGCGGGCGACCTGTGTTCGCTGTGGAACGGTGCTGATCTCGCCGCGCGAGAGATCGTTTTTGCATGTCATCGCCTTCTCCTTCACCGGGATGATCCTGATGATCGGGGCGATCTTCTTTCCCTTCCTCGAGATTTCGACGCGCGGGCTGAGCCACGAGAGCTCCATCTTCGGCGTCGCGATGGCGTTTTCCGACGGCTGGATCGCGCCTCTGGCCTTCTTCGTGCTGTCGATGATCGTGGCGCTGCCGATCTTCCGGTTTGCCGCACTGATCTACACGCTCTGGCCGCTCGCCAATGGCAAACCCGCCTGGAAACATGCCGCGACGATGTTTCGCCTTGCCGAGGAAAGCCAGCCCTGGGCGATGGCGGAGATCTTCATCATCGGTACGGCGGTGGCGCTGGTGAAACTCGGCGGTCTCGCCAAGGTGTCGCTCGGCCCCGCCTTCTGGGCTTTCTGCGTTCTCATCATCGTGATCGCGCTCAAGAACTCCTTTGTCAGCAAATGGACGATATGGGACGCGATCGAACGAAAATGAATGTGCTGACCGCCACCGATGCCGGATTGATCGGCTGCACTCGATGCGGTCGGGTCTGGACCCCGGATCATGCGCATTGCGAACGCTGCGGCGCGACGTTGCACAAGGTCGACAAGAGCGGGCTGCAGCGCGTCTGGGCGTGGTGGATCGCGGGGCTGATTTTCTACATTCCCGCCAATCTCTACCCGATGCTGGTCACGGCGACGCTGGGTCATGAGCAGAAAAACACCATCGTCGGCGGCGCGATGGAGCTGTGGCGGCATCACAATTACGGCGTGGCGCTGATCATCTTCGGCGCCTCGGTGATGATCCCGATCGGGAAATTCATCGCCATTGCCTATCTCGCCCTCGCGGTCGGAAACGAGCGCCGCAAAGGCGGCCCTCCGCATCTGCATCTCTACGAGGTGGTGGAATTCATCGGCCGCTGGTCGATGATCGACGTCTTCGTCGTGGCGATCCTCTCCGCACTGGTGCAGCTTGGTTTCGTGGCCTCGATTCATCCCGGCCCTGCCGCCGCGTCTTTCGCCCTCTCGGTTGCATTCACCATGCTATCCGCCCAAAGCTTCGACCCGCGCCTGATCTGGCGCGGCCCTGACAGAGTGAGTTCATGAACGACACCCCCGAGACCGGCCCGGCCGAGCTGGAAACCTCCAACGCTCCGCGCCCGATTTGGACGCGGCTATCCGTCGTCTGGATCGTGCCGTTGATCGCCTTGCTGATCACGCTCGGCGTCGCATGGAAGACGGTCTCGGATCGCGGGATGCTCATCCATATCAACTTCAAGGATGCGACCGGGGTCGAGATCGGCACGCCGCTCAAGTTCCGCGATGTCGATGTCGGCAAGGTGGAGAGCGTCTCGTTCACCCCCGATCTGGAGCAGGTGCAGCTCGGCGTGCGCATCGACAACGAAGTTGCGCCGTTCGTCGATCAGGATGCGAAATTCTGGCTGGTCCGCCCCGAAGTGTCGGCGCGGGGCATCCAGAACCTCGGGACCGTGCTGTCGGGCACCTATATCGAGGGCTTCTGGAACAATAAGCCCAACGGCCAGCAGAGCATGTTCCAGGGTCTCGAAAAGCCGCCGATCTCCCCCGATCCGACCAAGGGCACCATCATTGAGTTGCGCGCGAAGGATGCGGGCGGGATCGTCGATGGGGCGCCAGTTCTCTATCACGGGCTGACGGTGGGCCATCTGCAGAACCTGCGGCTCGACGATGACGGGTCCGGCGTGATCGTGGATGCGTTCATCGAAGCCCCGTATAATAAACAGCTGACGACCCAGACCCGGTTCTGGGACACGTCGGGCTTCTCCGTGAAATTCGACACCTCCGGTCTTAGCCTCGACGTGCGCTCGCTTGCGACGCTGGTGCAGGGCGGGGTGGAATTCGACACGTTCACCAGCGGTGGCGGGATTGTCGAGAATGAACACGCCTTCCGTCTCTACGACGGCAAGGACACGGCGGAAAACTCGGTCTTCCAGTCGGACGTGGTCGACCCGCCGAAATACACGCTGCTCTTCGACGACCCCGTGCAAGGGCTCGAAGTCGGCTCGAAAGTGCAATTCCGGGGCGTCGAGGCGGGCGAAGTTACCGGGCTTGCGATCAAGATCCGCAAGGACAGCACCGGCCAGAGCTATGCGCAGCAACAGCTCACGATCGCGCTGTCGCCGGATCGGCTCGGTCTGTCCCGCGACGCCGGGGAAGAGGCCGTGACCCAGTTCCTGCAGGGCGAGATTCAAAGCGGCCTGCGAGCGCGGATCGCGAATATCGGGCTTCTCGGCGGAACGACGGTCATTGAACTGACCGATGTGCCCGATCTGCCAGACGCCGAGATGAATCTCGACGCCAAACCCTATCCGACGCTCCCGACCGCGCCTGCGGCCGAGAATGATCTCTCGAAATCGGCGCAGGGCGTCTTCAAGCGGATCGAAGGGCTGCCGATCGAGGAGGTGATGAGCTCCGCGATCCGCACATTGGATTCGATTTCGGCCGTGGCCGAGAGTGAAGAAACCCGGAAAGTTCCGGGCGAGTTGTCCGGCCTGCTGGAGCAGCTCAAGACCTTCACGACCGAGCTGAACAAGAAGGATGCCGCGGATAAGACCGTGGCTGCACTCGACCGTGTGACGGAGGCCGCGTCCTCCGTGCTCGAGGAAATCTCGGGTCTCGACGAGACGCTCTCTTCCGCAGATCGCGCTGCGTCGGCGATCGCCGATATGCCGCTCAAGGATGTGGGCGAAAAACTCGATACGATCCTCGCCAGTATCGACCAGCTTCTGAACAAGCCCGGCACGCAGGACCTACCGCAATCGCTCAACGACACGCTCGAGCAGACCGCGGCGATCCTGACCCAGCTGAAGGAGGCGAATGCTGCCGACAAGCTGAACCAGACGCTCGATGCGGCGCAGAACGCGGCGGATTCGGTGTCGAAAGCCTCGGACCAGCTGCCGGAACTGACACAGAAGCTGCAATCGCTCGTCGATCAGGCGGGGGCTCTGGTCGCGACCTATGGCCGTGGCTCCAACTTCTCGAACGAAACCCTTAGCACCTTGCGCGAGTTGCGTCGGGCGATCTCGAATATCGGCTCGCTCGCGCGTATGATCGAACGCAATCCGCAGTCCTTCATTCTGGGCCGCTGACAGGAGATGACGATGAAAGCTCTAAGCCTGATCCCGCTGTGCCTCCTGGGCCTCGCGGCGTGTTCCGATCCCGAGAAGATCGCGCGCTATCCGATCGACCCGCCCACCGCCGAGAAGGCGCTGCCGAACCGGCTGGGCCGGGCCGAGCTGCGGGAAGTGTCGCTGCCTGACTATGCGGGCGGGCAGGAGATCGCGTTCCAGACTGCGGACGGGGCGCTGCGCTCGAACCCGGACAACCTCTGGGCGGATGATCCGGCGCGGTCGGTGACGCTGGCGCTCGCGCGGCAAATCTCGTCCCTCTCGGGTGCCACCGTAATTTCCGAGCCGTGGCCGCTCGCCGATCCGCCCTCGCGCAGGATCGAGGTCCGGATCGAGCAGATGCTGCCGGGCGCCGATGGGCTGCTGCATGTTGCGGGCGTCTATTTCGTCTCGGCGAATGGCTACGAGCGCAGCGGAGACACGGTGCGGCGGTTCGACTTCACGGTGCCGATCGGCTCTCAGGAGCCGCAGGCCATCGCGAAAGCGAATAGCGCGGCGGTAACGCAGCTCGCGCGGCAGATCGCTCAGCTACGCTGATCGGTTGAAGCTTTGATCAGTTGCGCTGATCGGGAAGGAAACGCCCGAACTGGCCACCCGCGAAGAGCAGCGGATCCGTTCCGGCGCCTTTCACGAAGCGGGTGACGCGACCGATGATGATCGTGTGATCGCCGCCATCGTGGCGCGCCTCGGTCACGCATTCGAACCGGGCGAGCGTGTCGTCGATCAGCGGAACGCCCGCCGCGTTCAGCCGGTAGGACAGACCGTCGAACCCTTCGCCGCGCTTCGTGAACCGCTTGGCCAGCGCCTCCTGATCGTAGCGCAGCACATGCACCGCGAAGGCGTCGGTCGCGGTGAAATGCGCATGTCGGAACGAGGACCGCGCCGCCGACCACAGGATCAGCGCTGGATCGAGCGAAACCGAGGCGAAGCTGTTCACCGTCATCCCGACAGGCTCTGCCGCGGCTTCATGCGCACAGGCGGTCACCACGGTCACGCCGGTCGCGAATTGCGCGAGGGCATCGCGCAAAAGCCGCGTATTCGCCGGGTCAGGCTGGTGGCCGTGGCCGTCGCTCTCGGCGCGGCCCATTGCGGCTTCGATATCATCGCTTTCGCGCATCGGCTCTCCTTTGCGCTCACACATAATCGTGCAGGCGGGGAGAGCAAGGCTCAGCGTTCCAATCCGATGAGCTTATCGAGAGAAAGCCGCCCGGGGCCCTTCGTCAGAACCGTCAGAAGCGCGATGGCCCAAAGCCCATGCGTGACCCACGCGCCGGGATAGACGAAGATCTGGATCACCAGCGTCATCGCCAGAAGCGCGAGCGCAGCAAAGCGGCTGCCAAGGCCGAAGATCAGCAGCAATGGGAAGAAATGCTCCGCGAAGGTCGCAAGCACCGCCGCCCATTCATGCGGAATGACGGGCAGGTCGTATTCGTATTGAAAGAGGGTGAAGGTGGAATCCTTGATCATGAACCCCTCCACCTTAGTCCGCCCGGACATCCAGAACACCATAGCCGGAAAGAGCCGCGCGCCGATCAGAACAATCTCCTCCGGGAAGCGCTGGGCTACATCGGAAAACCGATGATACAGCCGGAATAGACTCTGTTTTGGCGTTTTCACCTCGATCGTATCGGTCATGACTCGTCTCCTGTTTCGATGCCCGCGCCGACGATCAGCGCATTTTCCACCAGCAGCAGAAGCGCTGTGTTGAGGTCAAAATCCGCTCCCGCCCGGTCTTGCGCGCGGGCGACGGTTTCGCCTGCACAGAGGGCCGAGACGAAGCGGCCGGTCGAGCTGCGAACGACGGAGGTGATCACATGAGAAATCCCACGCCGCGCAATCAGCAGCGTCTCCGGTCTCCACTCCTTCGCCCGCGGTGGAGCGGGACCGCCCGGTTGTTGCGAGGCCCAGATCGAACCGGCGGGCGTCAGGAGCTGAAGAACCTGCACCGACGGATGCAGATCGAGGCACAGGTGAGTGCCCGCGCGTGTGGCTGTCTCTTGCAGGCGTTCCGGCGCAATAGGCTCTGAATCCGCGGCGTGATACGCCCAGCTGCGCGCCCATTCGATGCGAGCGACGTCGGGCAGATAGCTCAGCGATTGCAGCGAAGGTTCATCCGCCAGATAGGCCGGAAACGCGCCGCCCCATTCGGTCAGGACGGGCGTGCGCGGCGGGTGCTCGGCGATATAGGCACGGGCGAGTCCTCTGAAGCAATCCGCGCCAAGAAGCCGCTCGATCGCCGGGAAATGCCGCGCGAGGGCCTGTGTCAGCCCATGCGCCACGTTGTTGCGGTAAACGTCGAAGCGGCGCTCGATTTCGACCGGATCTTGGGCGGTGGCGTTTTGCGGCGCGGGCCCGCCGGACAGGCCCTCGCGGAACCTGCGGGCGAAGTCACGATGCGAGGGCATGGTGGTCACCCGACAGGATCATGGACGCGCGCTTGGCCTCAGCCATCAAAGTGGCGAAGTCCGGCACGTCATTGTCCCATTCGATAAGGCTCGGAAGCGGCCCGGTTTTAGAGACTGTTTCAGCATAAAGCGCCCAAACCGGCTCCGCGACTTCGCGCCCATGACTGTCGATCAGCAGGGGCCCGGAGGGCAACTCTTCCTCTTCATGGCCAGCCAGATGGATCTCGCCGACGCGGTTCAGCGGGAACGCCTCCAGATAGGCGCGCGGATCCTGCCGGTGGTTCACGCAGGACACGAAGACATTGTTCACATCGAGCAGCAATCCGCAGCCGGTGCGCTGACTGATCTCGGTCAGAAATTCGGTCTCGGGGATGTCGGAATCGTCGAAGAGCACATAGGTCGCCGGATTCTCCAGCAGCATCCGGCGGCCGAGATGCGCCTGCACCTCATCGACGTGATCGCAGATCAGCGCCAGCGTTTCCGCCGTGTAGGGCAGGGGCAGCAGATCGTGCATCCAGACACCGCCATGGCTCGCCCAGGCAAGGTGCTCCGAGAAGCTCTCGGGGTCGTATCGGTCGCACAGCAGCTTGAGCCGCGCGAGGTGGTCGCGATCCAGCGGATCGGGCTAG
>NZ_DFRG01000057.1:0-18413 GCF_002378135.1 Thioclava sp. UBA3469 | reverse complement strand
CAGCGGATCGGGCCCGCCGATCGAGAGGCCCACGCCATGCACCGAAAGCGCATAATCCGCGCGCAGCCGTTCCAGCATCGCATGCGGCATGCCGCCCGCGCCCATATAGTTTTCCGCGTGAATCTCGAAGAAACCGAGATCCGGTTTCGTCTCTGTTATGGCGGGAAAATGCTCTGGCTTGAAGCCGAGGCCCGCTTTGCGTGGCAGTGTCATGGCAGCCTCCATCGGTGAGGAAACGGGGCGCGCGCAGTCCGCACGCCCCGCTTGGGGTCACATCTCCTTGGGTTCGAGCGAGCCCATGCCGTGCGGCGTCTCGATCTCGGTGCAGGTGCCCGCCGGGACGAGTTTCCAAGCGTTGCCCTGATAGTCCATCGTCGCGGTGCCGGCGCAGGTGGTGCCGGGCCCGGCCGCGCAATCGTTTTGCCCGGCCATCGCGACGCCGTAGCATTTCTCCATCGCCTGATCTTCGGCATGGGCGGCGCTGGCCAGCCCCATCGCGCAGGTCAGAGCGGTTGCAAAGCCAAGGGTGGTTTCGGTCTTCATGGTAGTCTCCCTGATTGGTTGGGACCGTTGCGGTCCTGATCACCCTTCGCGTCAGGTCACGGCCGCGTTACACCGATCACGCCAGCGTGAACGAAAAAAGTTTTTCGCTCCGGCTGTAACGAAGGCATGATCGCGAACGAAAGGACGGCGATGATGCATGATCGGCGGGCAGATTGGTCGCAGCTCCTGCGGGCTGCGAATGCGGGCGACAAGCGCGCCTACGGTCTGTTCCTGCAGGCCGTGACCCCGGTGTTGCGGTCTGTCGTGCGGGCACGCGGTGCCGGGCTGTCCGAGGCCGATTGCGAGGATGTCGTGCAGGAGGTGTTGCTCGCCATCCATCTGAAGCGTCACACGTGGCGCGAGGATGAACCGGCGGCGCCATGGTGCTACGCGATCGCCCGGCACAAGGTGGTCGACGCCTTTCGCAAACGGGGGCGACGTATCCATCTTCCGGTGGAGGATTTCGCCGAGATGCTGCCCGCCGCTCCAGAGGCCGATCCCACGGAAAAGGCCGATATAGAGACGTTTTTGACCCATCTCGAGCCCCGCGCCGCGCAGTTGGTGCGCGCTATCGGGCTCGAAGGGAAGAGCATCGCGGAAACCGGCGATGCGTTAGATATGAGTGAGGGAGCGGTGCGCGTGATGCTGCATCGCTCGTTGAAAAAACTGGCCGCGCTTCGCGAGAGGCTGATCGAGATATGAAAACCGAAGACCTGATATCCGTATTGCAACAAGACACGTTGCCCGATCCGCGCCCGAAGCAGGTGCTTGGCCGCTGGCTTGTGCCGGCGCTTCTGCTGTCGGCACTGTTCGTGATTTCGGTCTATGGGCTCCGTTTTCCGCTGCAACAGACCCTTATGACGCCGGAAATCGCCCCGAAATTCTACCTGCCGCTGGTCTTGGCCGTGCTTGTGACCCCGATGGCGGTGCGTTTGGGGCGGCCCACGGCGAAGGTATCGACGGGATGGCTCTGGATCTTCCCGGCGATCGGGGCAGCGCTTTTGGCCTATGCCTTCCTGACCACGCCCGAGGGCCAGCGCATGGCGGATTTCGAGGGCGAGACGATCCTGCCCTGCCTGATCTCCGTGCCGATGCTGTCCCTCCCGGCGCTGGGCGCGCTTCTCATCAGCCTGCGCAAAGGGGCGGTGACGCGGCCGGCTCAGGCCGGGGCGCTGGCGGGGCTTGCCGCCGGGGGCATGGGCACCGCGATTTATGCCCTGCACTGCACCGAGGACAGCCCGCTGTTCTACGTCACCTGGTACGGGATCGGGATCGTCGTCGTGATGCTTGCGGGCGCTTTGCTCGGGAAGCGCGTGCTGCGCTGGTAGACCCTAATCCGGCCAAAACGCCAGATTTTCGATGAATTTCGCATGCAGGGTCGGGTTGGCAACGACCAGCCCGCTCGATTGCGGCGGGGAGCGGTTGAACCGCAGCGCGCGGCCGTTGCGATCCGTTGCCAGAAGCCCCGCGCGCTGCGCGATCAGGCTCGCCGCCGCGATGTCCCATTCCCATGCCGGACGTAGCGAAATCGTCGCATCGAACCGCCCTTCTGCCACCAGACAGAGCCGCCATGCCAGCGAGGAGCGGAAATGGCGGTGGTAATCCGGCTGGGCGTGCCGCCAGAAGCTCGGATTGTCGGAGAGTTTCGATGTCAGGACCGTCGCGCCCGTGAGCGCTTCTTGGGTTCCGGGCCGCAGGGGCTCCCCGTTCAGGCAGGCCGGACCGTCGATCGTCGCGGAATAGGTGAGATCGTGAACCGGCAGATGCACCACGCCGGCCACGACCGCGCCATCGCGCACCACGGCGAGCGCATGGGCGAAGCCGCCATCATGGGCAAGGAAGGCGCGCGTGCCGTCGATCGGATCGACAATGAAGGTCGAGCGCGCCTCGAGACGCGCCGGATCGTCGGTGCTTTCCTCCGACAGCCAGCCGTAATCGGGCCGGGCGCCGCGCAGGCGCTCTTCCAGCAGCGCGTTCACCGCCAGATCGGCCTCCGAGACCGGACCGGCCCCGTCGCCTTTGTCCCAGGCTTCGGGTGCCTTTTTCCAGTATTTCAGGGCAAGCGCACCGGCCTCTTTCGCGGTCTCGATGAGAAGGGGAAGATCAGTCTCCGGCAAGCGTCATTCCTTCGAGGAGAAGTGAGGGCACGATATGGCTCAGATGCATCCGCGCGTCATTCGCGGGCCGGATGCTGCGGAGCATATCGCGCAGGTTGCCCGCGATGGTGCATTCATTGACCGGATAGACCGGCTCGCCGTTTTCCACCCAATAGCCCGAGGCCCCGCGCGAATAATCGCCCGTGTTGGGGTTGATCGTGGCCCCTATGAAAGAAGTCACCAGAAGCCCGGTGCCCATCTCGGCCATCAGCTCCTCGCGCGTCTTGTCGCCCTGCGTCAGGGTCACGTTGCCGATGCCGGGCGAGGGCGGGGACGAGGTGCCGCGGCTGGCATTCGCGGTCGATTGCAGGCCCAGTTTCCGCGCGCAGGCGAGGTCCAGCGTCCAGCTTTTGAGCACCCCATTCTCGACGATGGCGCGGCGCGCGGTGGCCAGGCCCTCGGCGTCGAAGGGGCGCGAGCCGGAGACGCGCTTGCGATGCGGCTCCTCGATCAGCGAGAGGCCTTCGGGCAGAACCTGGTCATCCAATGCGTCGCGCAGCCACGAGGCCCCGCGGCAGATTGCCTGCCCGTTCACCGCCGACAGAAGATGCCCGATCAGGCTGCCCGAGACGCGTTCGTCGATCAGCACCGGATAGGCACCGGTTTTCGGGCGGCGCGGATTGGCGCGGGCGGCGGCGCGTTCGCCCGCCAGACGCCCGATCTCTTGCGCGCTGGGCAGATCGGACTGGAAAATGCGGCTTTCGGCGGCCCAGTCCCGCTCCATCCCCAGCCCCTCGCCGGAAATCGCGACGGCTGAGACGACGCGCGAGCTGCGATCATAGCCGCCCGCGAAACCGTTGGAGGCCGCGACATGGACGCGCCGATAGGAATAGGCGGCGGAGGCGGATTGCACCTGGGCGACGCCGTCGACGCCAAGCGCTGCGGCCTCGGCCTCTAGCGCGTCACTTTGCAGCGCCTCGGCGGAGGGCTCGGCGCTCGGATCGGCCAGTTCCATGCCGTCGGCATCGCGGCGGTCGGTCAGCTGCGACGGATCGGCGAGGCCGATGAACGGATCCTCCGGCGCTTCGCGGGCCATCGCAATCGCGCGCTGCGCCATTTCCTCGAAGGTGCGGGCGGAAATATCGGAGGCGGACACGCAGGCCTGTTTGCCGCCGAGAAGGACACGCAGCCCGATCTCGACGCCCTCCGACCGCTCGGCCTGTTCGAGACGGCCTTCGCGGACATCGATCGCAACCGAGCGCCCATCGACCGCAATGGCATCGGCGGCAGGCGCACCTGCGCGCTTCGCAGCCTCGAGCAGCGACTGGGTCAGATCGGAGAGGGAGGGCTTGGTCAATTTACACCTCGTGAGAATAACGAAAGCCGCCCGGAGACCCGGACGGCTTCTCGCCGTGGGTTTCAGTCTTTACTGGACGCGTTGGCCGTTGACGAGGATTTCCCCGCCATCTTGGAACTCGACCTGCGACTCGTAGGCATCGTCGCCCGTGGGCTTGGCGTAGAGGCCGAGCATCATCCGCCCGAACATGATCTGATCCTGCGGCACGAGCCCCATTGCGACCAGCTTGTCCATCAGCGCATTCGCCCCGGTCAGCGTCAGGTCGATCTTGCCCGTGGGCATCGGCATCGGCCCGCCATTCTTCAGCTCGAGCGCGCCCTTGCCGTTCAGATCGGCGCCGACCATCGACAGCTTGATGTTGTTGATGTCGACGGTGTCGACCTGCATCGGCGGCGCGTCCATCGCGGCGGCGGCCGGGCTGAACAGGTCTTCGGAAAGCTTCATCTTGCCCGAGAGATCGACCTGCAGCGTTGCCGGGTCATGCGGCAGATCGCCGTTCGGGTCGAACATGGCCCAGATATTGTCGGAGACCGTGACGCCGTTGAGGCCGATCATCGCCTTGTAATCCTGCGCCTCGTCGGCTTTCGCGACCGGCATCGCGAAATTCATGTCCGCCGACTGGATATCCGCGGTGATCGGGAAGGGCAGCTCGGGCGTCGTCATCTCGATATGGCTGGAATTGCTCTGGCCACCGAAGGACAGGCCGTCCTTCGACATCGCGATATCGAGCTTGCCGCCCTGATCGGTAGACTTCTGATCGACCTTGCCGTCGGGACCGTCGGCGCTCACCGTCCAGTTCGAGCTGGCATAGGTCATCGCAAGATCGAGGTTCGCACCGGCGTTGAGCGCCTCGTCGAGCTTCTCGGAGTCGATGCCCTTGGGCATCGCGAACGTTCCTTCATAGGCGAGGTCGTTCATCTGGCCGTTCATGTTGAACGTGCCGCTGCCCTCTGGATCGGCACCTGATGCGGTCAGGTCCAGCGTTCCGATGGACATCTTGGAATCGACCGAATGCATGTCGCCATCGACGACGTGGTAATTGCCCTTGGTGTTCTCCAGCGAGAAGTACATTTTGACCGGCACGTCTTGCCCCTCGGCGGTGACGGTCTGATCAAGATCCATCGTCATCTTCGGCGCGTCGATATCGTAGGTCAGATCGCCCGGCGACCCGGAGACGATGACCTTGCTGTCCGTCTGGGTCATCGTCATCTTCATGGCGATGTCCGAGGTGTCGGTGCCCGGCTTGCCGGTCATGTCGCCGGTCATGGTCTCGGGGAAGACGGTCTCCACCGTGCCGTCGCCAAGATCGCGCAGCTTTAGTTCCGGAACGTCGAGCGTGAGGCTCATGTTGTCGACATTGCGGACCATCTTCACGTCGGAGACGGTGAGCGTGTCGCCCTCGCGGTTCTGGCTCCCGACCATCACCTCATAGCCGTAGGTCTGGTATTCGGATTGCCACGCCTGCCAGACCTGCTCCGCGGTCACATCCGCAAAAGAGGCCGTGGTGGACAGCAGCGAAACCACAACGGCGCCGGAACCGACGGTTTTGAGCCATGCCATAAGAGGGGTACCTTTCCACTGAGAACCAAGTCGCGCCATCCTCCTTTGGGTCAGGCCGATGGTCAAGCCTTCCCGGGGCTGCTAGACGGGTTTCACGGGAGTTGTGAGGAGGCTGGGAATGATCCGCCACGAGATCGAGAACGGGCTGTGGCGCGTGACCATAGACCGGCCTGAAAAAGCCAATTCGCTGACCGGCGCGATGCTGGGCGAGATCGCCGATCTGGCCGAACGTGCAGGGCGCGAAGAGGCGCGGGCTTTCGTGCTGAGCGGGAATGGCAAGGTCTTCTCCGCCGGAGCCGATCTGGACGAGGCGAAATCCGGTACGCTGGCGACCGATCCGGTCTGGGAGCGGCTTTCGGGCGCGATCGCTTCGCTGCCCTGTCTGACCATCGCGGCGCTCAATGGCACGCTGGCCGGAGGCGCGATGGGGATGGCGCTGGCCTGCGATCTGCGCATCGCGGTGCCGGGCGCGAAGTTCTTCTATCCGGTGATGAAGCTCGGCTTCCTGCCGCAGCCCTCGGACCCGGCGCGCATGGTCGCGCTGGTTGGGCCTGCGCGGGCGAAGATGATCCTGATGGCGGGGCAGAAGATCGAGGCCGAAGAGGCGCTGAACTGGGGGCTGATCGACCGGATCGTGCCGCGCGAGGCGCTGGACGAGACGATCGAGACGCTGACCGCCGATGCGCTGGGCGCGCGGGCGGCGCATGTCGCCGGGATCAAGGCGCTGATCCGCTAAAGCGAACGGCCCGGACAGGCCGGGCCGTGGGTCGTCACAAGCTGCGCGATGTGCTCGCGATCAGGCGTAGACGCTTTCTTTGCCGAAATGCTTGGTGAGCATGTAATAAATCACGGCGCGATACTTGTTGCGCTCGGACCGGCCATAGGTCTCGATCACGCTGTCGATCGCATCCATCAGCGCGGGGCTGTCCGAGAGGCCGAGTTTCTTGACGAGGAAGTTGTCCTTCACGGTCTCAAGCTCTGCCTTGTCCGTCGCCGCCACGGTCGAAGAATCCGCATTGTAGATCGAGGGCCCGCAGCCGATCGTTACCTTGGTCAGAAGATCCATGTCCGGGGTCATGCCGCATTTGGATTTCAGATCCTCGGCGTATTTCTCAATCAGCTCGTCTCTTTTACCCATGTGTCCCACCTATCAGGTTGCTCTGCCCAGAAATGAAGGCAGGCGCAGGGTAAGCCGAGATAGTGAAATTACAAAGCGTAAATCCCGGAACGCGCGTGGCTCAGCCATCGCCGCGACAGGAGACGCATTGCGTGAAGGTCGGGTCGAGTTCGAGGCGCTTCTCGGGGATCGGCTCGCCGCAGCTGTCGCAATAGCCGAATTCGCCCTCCGCTATGCGCTGGAGCGCGGCCTCGATCGCGGTGATCCGGTGCTGACGGCGGCCGTCGACCGCATTGGCCATCGCCTGGTTCTGCAGCGCATCCATGCGCGACAGCCGCCCGACGCTTTGCTGATCCAGCTCGACGGGTTTGCGGGTCTGCGCGGTGTCCTGCGATGCGCTGCGCAGCTCGGCCAGTTCCGCCTCCAATTGCGGCTTGAACCGCGCGGCAAGGTCTTCGGGTGTCATCGCTCTCCTCCTGTCCCGAGGAAAACCGATCACGGCCTGCGTTGCACGTAAAAAGGCCGCACTCGAAGGTGCGGCCTTTGAAATCGCGATGCGATCGGGTCAGTAGCGGTAATGCTCGGGCTTGAAGGGCCCTTCGACCGTGACGCCGATATACTCCGCCTGATCGGGCTTGAGCTGGGTCAGCTTCACGCCGATCCGCTCCAGATGCAGACGGGCGACCTTCTCGTCGAGATGCTTGGGCAGGATGTAGACGCCCGGAGCATAGTCTTCGCCCTTGGTCCACAGCTCGATCTGCGCCAGCACTTGGTTGGTGAAGCTCGCCGACATCACGAAGCTCGGGTGGCCGGTGGCGTTGCCGAGGTTCAGCAGGCGGCCTTCCGACAGCAGGATGATGCGCGAGCCCGAGGGCATCTCGATCATGTCCACCTGGTCCTTGATGTTGGTCCACTTGTGGTTCTTCAGGTTCGCGACCTGAATTTCATTGTCAAAATGGCCGATGTTCCCGACGATCGCCATGTCCTTCATCTCGCGCATATGCTCGATCCGGATGACGTCCTTGTTGCCGGTGGTGGTGATGAAGATGTCGGCGCTGTCGACGACGTCTTCCAGCACGACGACCTCGAACCCGTCCATCGCGGCCTGCAGCGCGCAGATCGGATCGACCTCGGTGACTTTCACGCGGGCGCCCGCGCCGCGAAGCGAAGCGGCGGAGCCTTTGCCCACATCGCCATAGCCGCAGACGACGGCCACCTTGCCGGCCATCATCGTGTCGGTGGCACGGCGGATGCCGTCCACGAGGCTCTCTTTACAGCCGTACTTGTTGTCGAATTTCGACTTGGTGACGGAGTCGTTCACGTTGATCGCGGGGAAGGGCAGCAAGCCCTTCTTGTGCAAATCATACAGGCGGTGCACGCCGGTCGTGGTTTCTTCCGAGACGCCCTTGATCGCGTCGCGCTGCTTGGTGAACCAACCGGGGCTGGCCGCGAGGCGCTTCTTGATCTGGGCGAACAACGCCTCTTCCTCTTCCGAGGTGGGCACTTCGATCAGGTCAGTCTCACCGTTTTCGACGCGCGCGCCGAGCAGGATATAGAGCGTCGCATCCCCGCCGTCGTCGAGGATCATGTTGCAGGTGCCTTCCTCGAACTGGAAGATCTGGTCGGTATAGGACCAGTATTCCGCGAGCGTCTCGCCCTTGATCGCGAAAACGGGCGTGCCGCCAGCGGCGATCGCCGCGGCCGCGTGATCCTGAGTCGAGAAGATGTTGCACGAGGCCCAACGCACGTCGGCGCCAAGCGCCTTGAGCGTTTCGATCAGCACAGCGGTCTGCACGGTCATGTGCAGCGATCCCGCGATGCGTGCGCCTTTAAGCGGTTTGCTCTCGCCGAATTCCGCGCGGCAGGCCATCAGGCCCGGCATTTCGGTTTCGGCGATGTCGAGCTCCTTCCGGCCGTAGTCGGCCAGAGCGATATCCTTGATGACGTAATCGGCCATGTGCGGCTCCCAATCTGAATTTGGAAGCTATGTAGCACTGGGACCGTAAAGCGGCAATGAAGGCCGATCACGATCAGGTTGCGGGAAGAATCCCTTCGCGATGCAGGAGCGCCACCGGGTTGTTGCCACGCTTCCAGTCCGTGCCCGAGGACACGATGCAGGAGACGTTGTCGGCACGGGTATAGACCGCAGTCCAGGTGCCCATGATGCTCGAGGCGTAAAGCTCGACCTTACGGTGATCGCCAAGCTGTTTCGTCATCGCGGGCTTCTCCGCGAAGTCGTGATTGAGCGAGTCCACGAGCTTCGCGCGGTTGTCGCAATAGGGCTGATCGGGGCTTTGCGCCTCGCCGATCGCCGTGACGTTGTCGAAGGCCGACAGATCGCCATAAGGAATTTCGGACGGAATATCTTCCATCGGGCGACCGTCGCCCTCATAGCCATCCAGCATGACCTGCCGCGCCGATTCAGCTTGCGGGGCAGGTTGCACAGCCTCGTCGCTGCGCACGGCGGCGATGGCAATGGTAGCGGGGATCGAGATAATCGCGATCCCGGCGGCAAAGAACGTAGTTTTCGAGGTCTGCATTTTGGCGTCCCCTTTTTCTCTCCGTGTCAACCCAAGAACACACTCCGCGCGAAAATGTTCCTCAATCTGTGGCGTTTACAGCTGCATTGGCTTTGGCTAGTCACAGATACGCGCTGCATGAGAGGGGCGAATGGAGATCAATCTGGCCTGTTCGAAACCTGCGCAGCACCGCTCTGCGATCGCGTTTTGCTGCGATGACGCTTACCTGCCTTATGCCGCACATGCGGCGGGACAGATCGCGCAGCTTCACCCGGATCGGGATTTCGATATCTGCATCGTCAGCGCCGAGCCGGTTACGCTTCCGGCGTCGCTCGACGGGTTGAACCTGCGGCTGTGTAGTTTCGATCCAGAGCTAATATTTTCGGGGTTCTCGACCGATCGGGGACGCAGTTCGGCCATGTATATGCGCCTCATGCTGCCGAAGATTTTCGCGGATGATTATGATCGCATTCTCTATCTCGATGCCGATATTCACGTGGAAAGCGGCGATCTCTCGCGGCTGCTGACGGTCGACCTCGGGGAGAAGCCGGTCGCGGCAGTGCGGGATAATCCGCAATGGCGGACGCCCTCGCGGATGCCGGAAGATTTCAAGGATTTCGATCTCGCCAACGCCGCCTATTTCAATTCCGGCGTGCTGCTGATCGATGTGGCAAACTGGAATGCCCAAGGCATTCTCGAGGCGGCGCTGAGCTTTGGAGAAAAGAACGGTGCCCGCCTGCGCCGGAACGATCAGACGCTTCTCAATTGCGTTCTGTACCGCAACTGGGCGGAGCTCAGCCCGATGTGGAACTGGCAATATACCCCGGCCTCGCGACTGCATGAGGCGATGGTCAGCGCGCATATCGTGCATTTCATCGGTCCGTCGAAACCGTGGAAAGCGCGACCGGAAACTTTGCCGCCGCGCTTTGGGCGGGGTTTGCGCCATTTCTGCGCCGCGCATTTCCCGGAACGGCGCTTCGATATTCCCGACGGTCCCGGACCGGGCAGCAAGCTGATGACGAAAATGCTCGTCCGGCACCTCATCAACAGAAACAAAATGGCGCGCTATCTCGCGCGCTTTCCCGACGACTATACGGTGATCACATGAAACGCGCTTGGCAAAGGATGCTGTCGGGGCGCAGGCTCGACCTGCTGGACCCGACGCCCGTCGATATCGAGATCGAGGATATCGCGCATGGTCTGGCTTTCGTGGCGCGCTGGAACGGTCAGACTTTCGGCGACTGGCCCTATTCCGTGGCCGAGCATTCGCTTCTGGTGGAGCAGATTTTCTGCCATCAGAATCCGAAGATCGCGGCGAAATGGAAATTGGCGGCGCTTTTGCATGACGCGCCGGAATATGTGCTGGGCGATATGATCAGCCCGGTGAAGGCGGCGATTGGCGAAGGCTATGGCACGCTCGATGATCGGCTGATCGCGGCAGTGCATATACGCTTTGGACTACCTGCGGCGCTCCCCGTGCGAATCAAGCGCGCGATCAAAAAGGCGGATATCGTCTCGGCGCGGTTGGAAGCCGAACAGATTGCCGGGTTTTCAAAGGTGGAGGCGGACAAGGTCTTCGGAAAGCTCGCGCCGGAATATGCCGAAACCTTTAAAATCCATCTGCGGCCGCCGTCCGAGGTGCGCACGGATTATACCGCACGCCACGAAGCGCTTTTGTCAGAGCTGTAATACGAGTGTCTGCAATTCCGGCAGGCACTCGTATTCAAAAATACTTATTTGTTTCTCAGATCTTCAGATCGTCGAGAGATTTGCCATTATCAAGCGCGGCTTGCACCCAACGCGGCTTACGGCCACGACCGGTCCAGGTTTCGCTGGAATCGTCCGGATTGGCATATTTCGGCGGCACGGTGCGGCGCGGCTTGGCCGAACCCGATCCGGTCAGTTCCGCCAGCGAATAACCCATATCGCGGGCCGCGCGCTCAAGCTGATCGATCGCTTCTTTCTTCTTGCGATCCTCGTAGCCGGAGATCGCCTTGTCGACTTGCTTACGAAGAGCTTTCAGCTCGTCGAGGGACATATCATCTAGATTCATTTTAAAGCTCCGAATTGGATATCCGGAGCATTAAATAGAAACCTTAAATATTTAACAACCTAACCAAAACGTCAGCGAGGGCTTCTCTTAGCCAAAATCCGCTGAAGGGTCCGGCGATGCATATTCAGGCGGCGCGCGGTTTCCGAAACATTCCGGTCGCAAAGTTCGTACACCCGTTGAATATGTTCCCAGCGCACGCGATCCGCGCTCATCGGGTTTTCCGGCGGCGGCGGGGCAACCTCGCCTTTTGCCAATAGCGCATTTGTGACGTCGGTGGCATCGGCGGGTTTCGCGATATAATCGGTCGCGCCCATTTTCACGGCGGCCACTGCGGTCGCGATGGCCCCATATCCGGTCAGCACCACGATCCGCGCATCGGCGCGCTTTTCGCGCAGCGCCTCGACCACGTCGAGCCCGTTGCCATCTTCGAGCCGCAGGTCGATCACCGCATAGGCGGGCGGGTTCGATTGCACGATCGCGCGCCCCGCGGCGACGGTTTCGGCGGTCTGGGTCTCGAAGCCGCGTTTCTCCATCGCGCGGGCCAGCCGCGTGAGAAACGGCAGATCATCATCGACGATCAGAAGCGATTTGTCCGACCCGATATCGGCGCTGATGTCTTCAGCCATTATCGTAACTCCCTCTCGCCGAGTTTGACGCTTGGATTTGTTTTAAGCTGTTGCGCTTGTTCGGTCAATTTCCGGCTGCGCCGTCAGGATTGGCCTTTTTCCACGCATCGACGAAACAGGAGACGCTGTCGGCCATCTGCTCGGGCGTGGTGTCGCGGTTGTAGTATTCCGCGAAGCCTGTGTCCGGGAAGACCAGATAGCTTTGGGTCGAGTGATCGATCAGGGTGTAGGGATCGCCCGGATCCTGAACTTTGAAATAGGTGCGGTATTCCTGCGAGACCTTCTTGATCTGCTCCGGCGTGCCGGTCAGCCCGATCATTTTCGGATGCATGAGATCGGTGAATTCCTTCAGCAGCTCGGGGGTGTCGCGTGCGGAATCGACCGAAATGAAGACCGGCGTCACCGAATAGCCGCGCTTTTCGAGAAGGCTTACGGCCTCGGCATTGCGCGCACTGTCGAGCGGGCAGACATCCGGGCAATAGGTATAGCCGAAATAGAGAATGCTCGGCTCGGTGATGACATCCGTATTCGTCACTTCCTTGCCGTTCTCATCGGTCAGGGTGAAAGGACCGCCGATTTCGCCCGCGCCGCCTGCGACGACGCTTTGCCGGCACTGCGCGAAAATATCGTTGTCATTGCTGCGGGTCGCGGCGAACCAGGTGACGCCCAGGCCGATGACCACGATCGCGGTCGCGGCGGCAGCGGAAATTTTCGCAATACGGTTCATATTGTCACTCCTCTCACGGCTGCATTGATCGCGCGGCGGGCGCCGATTATCAATGCTTTCATGCCGCCAATTCCGGCGATGTGCGCTTTGGACGCGGGAGACGACATGGCTCAACGCCTCGAGGCCCAACCCGGCCCGGCCGAGATTCACCACGACTGGGTGCGCCTCCGGACGCTGATCTTCCTGCGCTGGACCGCGATTGTCGGTCAGCTCGGCGCGATCTTCGTCGCCTATTTCGTCTATGATATCGCGCTGGATCTGGCGCTGTGCCTTGCCACGGTCGCGGCGGCAATCGCGGCCAATCTCGTGGCGATTTTCCTGTTTCCCGACACCAAGCGCCTGACCCAGCCCGAGGCGGCGGCGACGCTGATGTTCGACATGGCGCAGCTTGCGCTGTTGCTGTCGATCACGGGCGGGATGAACAACCCCTTCGCGCTGCTCATTCTCGTGCCGGTCACGATAGCGGCCACCGCGCTGGAGCGGTCGGCGACGATCTTGCTGGGTCTTGCGACGATGGTGATGATCTCGATCGTCGCCGTGGTCTATCTGCCTTTGGTCAGCAAGACCGGCGAGGTGATTGCCGTGCCCGACGTCTTCGAATTCGGCTACTGGCTGTCGATCATCATCGGCGTGGCGTTCCTTGGTGCTTATGCACATAAGGTGGCGAGCGAAGTGCGCTCCATGGGCGATGCGTTGCGCGCGACCCAACTGGCCCTGACGCGCGAGCAGAAGCTGACCGATCTGGGCGGGGTCGTCGCGGCGGCGGCGCATGAGCTCGGCACGCCGCTTGCGACGATCAAGCTGGTGAGTTCGGAGCTGGCCGACGAGCTCGAAGACAGCCCCGATCTGCGCGACGATGCGCTCCTGATCCGCGAGCAGGCCAATCGGTGCCGCGACATTCTCCATTCGATGGGCCGTGTCGGGAAAGACGATCTGCATATGCGGACCGCGCCCATCGTCGCCGTTCTGCGCGAAGCGGCGGACCCGCATATGGAGCGTGGGATCGAAATTCACTTCGATGCTCATCCGATCGTCGAGGGGCTGGAGCGGCAGCCGACGATCTACCGCTATCCCGAATTGATCCACGCGCTGCGCAATTTCATCCAGAACGCCGTCGATTTCGCGCACTCCACGGTCTGGGTCGAAGCGGAATGGGATGACGAAGAGATCACCGTGCGGATCAGCGATGACGGCAAGGGCTATCCGACGAGCGTGCTCAACCGGATCGGCGATCCCTTCCTGCAACCGCGCGCGAATGCGGCGGAGCGCAAAGGCTATGAGGGGATGGGGCTTGGCGTTTTCATACCGAAGACCCTGATCGAGCGTACGGGCGGGCGGCTCACCTTCTCGAATGGCGACGCGCCTTTCGCGCCCGGCGCCGTAACGCCCTCGCGCTCCGGTGCGGTGGTGGAAGTCGTCTGGCCCGCCGCGCGTCTCGTGGCGCGGGACGACGCAGGTCTCGGGCTGAACCAGCCCATCGCGGTCTGATCGCCCTCACATAACTTACGCGGTTCCAGGTGAAGTTAACGCTAGGTTAATGATTCTTTCGCACCCTCGACCTGGGGACAGGTTTGAGAGGCCGAAAGACATGACGACTGCATGGCTTGAGGCGACGATGATCGCGCTTACCTCGGTGGGCGCGGCCTTGGTCGCGTTGCTGCTGACATGGCTCACCGTGGGCCCCGCGCCCGGGCGCAGGCTGACCCCCGCTGCGCGAGAGGACATCGAGGAGGTGGCTTTCCTGTTCGACGACGAGGCGCTTGTGGATGCAACGCCCCCCGCGCGGCGCTTGCTGGAATCGATGCCCATCGGGGCGAGCGACTGGACGCGTTTCACCGCGTTCGCCACACCGCGCTTTCCCGAATTTCAGTCCCGCATCGGCCAGCTCGCCGATCTCGGGCGGCTCGAGATGACCGAGGTTGCGAGTGCCACCGACAAGCCCCGGCTCCGCCTCACCGTCGAGAATTTCAACGGTCTGGCGCGGATCACCCTCGTCGATCCCGAGGGCGAGGGGCAGGGTCAGCGCGTCGACAGTCTCTCTTTCCGCGCGATGGAAGACGAATTGGAGATGATGCGCACGACGCTCGACCGGTCGCCGGTTCTGATCTGGCGGACCGAGAAGGGCGGTGAGCTGAGCTGGGCAAATAGAGCCTATCTCGCGCGCGCAGGGGCTTTCGATGCGGGGGAGGAGGGGTTTGGATGGCCGCTGCCGAGCCTGTTCACGCTGCCGCCCGACGCATTCGACGGGGGCGGGCCGCATCGTCTGGAAATCGGCCGAGCTTCGCAAAACGCCCCGGATGCCGCGACATGGTTCGACTGTCACTCCGTCGTTCTCGAACGCGGCACGCTGCATTTCGCCCTCCCCGCCGACGCCGCCGTGCGGGCCGAGAAGGCATTGCGCGATTTCGTCCAGACCCTGACCAAGACCTTCGCCGACCTGCCGATCGGACTCGCGATTTTCGATCGGTACCGGCAGCTACGGCTGTTCAATCCCGCGCTGAGCGATCTTCTGCAGCTCGGACCGGAACTCCTCGCGACGCGCCCGACGCTCTACGCCTTTCTCGACAGGCTGCGCGAAACCAAGATGATGCCCGAGCCGAAGGATTACCGGAGCTGGCGGCAGGAAATGACAGAGCTGGAGCAGGCCGCCGCCTCCGGGTTCCACGCCGAGACCTGGAACCTGCCCGGCGGGCAGACCTATCGCGTCACCGGACGCCCGCATCCCGATGGCGCGGTGGCGTTCCTGTTCGAGGATATTTCGTCGGAAACGTCTCTAACCCGGCAGTTTCGTGGTGAAATCGAGATGGCTCAGGAGGTATTCGACCGGGTCGGCGACGCGATCGCGGTGTTCCGCCCCTCGGGCGAATTGGCGATGGCGAATGCCGCCTATGGTGCGCTCTGGGGGGTCGAGCCGGAGGCGACGCTGGGCCGGGTGACCCTGCTCGACGCGGTAAAGCAATGGCAGGCACGCGCCGAACCCAGCGCCTTCTGGTCGTGGCTGCAAAATCTCGCCCGGGAAATCGGCGCGCGCGAGAACCTGACCGAAGAGATCACCCTGCTCGACGGGCGGCATGTGACCTGCCAACTCGAGACGCTTTCTGGCGGGGCGTTCCTCTTGCGATTCAGCGTCGATACGGCGTCCGATACGTCGCCGCCACGTCAAACGGGCGCCGCCATCGCGCAGCAAGGCTAGCCGCTTGGCAAAGGGGCGATCGACGCGCTAGAACCGAGCCATGCCCGCGCCGACGCACGCCCCCGTTTCCAGCGAAATGCCCTGCCTCGATCTCCCCGATCCCGAGGCGACGGAGCGGCTTGGCGCGCTCTTTGCCGAATTCGCCGGGCCGGGCGATGTGCTGCTGCTCGATGGTCAGATCGGCGCCGGAAAGACCCATTTCGCGCGCGCCCTGATCCAGACGCGGCTCGGCGTGGCCGAGCATGTGCCCTCGCCGACCTTCACGCTGGTCCAGACCTACGAGGCCGATTGCGAAATCTGGCATGCCGACCTCTATCGGCTCACCGACCCCGACGAGGTTCTCGAACTCGGGCTGGATGCCGCCTTCGACAGCGCGATCTGCCTGATCGAATGGCCCGACCGGCTCGGCTCGGCCGCGCCGAAAGGGGCGCTTCGGCTGCGCTTTGAGCAAACCGAAGAAGGCGCATCGCGAAGGGTTTGTTTCGAGACGAATACGCCTCTTTCGCAGCAGGTTTTGGGGGCGTGGAATGGCTGACGAAGTCGAGATTCGAAGCTTCCTCACCGCCGCCGGGTGGCAGGACGCCAGCCGCCGCCCGCTCACCGGAGATGCCTCCGCCCGCAGCTACGAACGCCTGACCCGCGGCGCAGATCGTGCCGTGTTGATGAAAGCGCCGGACGGGGCCGAGATCGCCCGCTTCACCCGCATCGGCGATTGGCTCGCCGAGGCCGGTTTTTCCACGTCGCAGGTACTCGCGCGCGATGATGCGGCGGGCCTGCTGCTGCTCGAAGATTTCGGCGATGCGCTCGCGGCTCGTCACCTCGACGCGACGCCTGAAGACGAGCCTGCGCTTTATGCTCTGATCACCGAATTTCTTGCCGATCTTCCTCGCCACCCGCCACCGGAGGATCTGCCGCTGCTGGATGGCCCCGCGCTCACCGATCTTATGGACTTGGTGCCGGAGTTCTACCCCTGCACAGATCGCGCAGCCGCGGATGCGCTCAAACAGGCGATTGCACAGAAATTCGACACTCTTCCGGCGTGGAAGCCGGTTCTATGCCTGCGCGATTTTCATGCGGAGAACATCATTTTGCTGGATCGCCCGGGCCTGCGCCGCCTCGGGCTTCTCGACTACCAGGACGCGCTGCGCGCCCATCCCGCATATGATCTGGTCTCCGCGCTGCAGGACGCGCGCCGCGATGTGAGCCCGCAGGTCGAGACAGCCGAGATCGCCCATTACTGTGCGCTGACCAAGACCGATCCGACCACGTTCCGCCTTGCCTACGGTCTGCTTGGCCTGCAACGCGCGCTGCGGATCCTCGGGATATTCGCGCGGTTGACCATTCGCGACGGGAAACCCCAATATCTTGAGTATATGCCCCGCGTTTACGGCTATATCTCGCGTAACCTCGCCGATCCCGCGCTTGCCGATCTGGCGGAGCTGTTCCACGCCGCCTATCCTGCACCCGACCCGAATTTGATTGCTGATTTGAGACAAAAATGCCCGACCAGCCCGACGCCTTGATGCTCTTCGCCGCCGGTTTCGGCACGCGCATGGGCGCGCTGACGCAAACCCGGCCCAAACCGATGATCGAGGTCGCCGGGCGTCCCCTGATCGATCACGCGCTCGATCTTGCCCGGGCGGGCGGGGCGCGGCGGCTCGTGGCCAATGTGCATTACCTCGCCGATCAGGTGGTCGCGCATCTGGCCGGGCAGGACGTCGCGATCTCGGACGAGCGCGACGAGATTCTGGAAACCGGCGGCGGGCTGCGTAAGGCGCTGCCGCTGCTTGGCGATGGCCCGGTGATGACGCTCAACACCGATGCGGTCTGGAGTGGCGAGAACCCCGTGGCCCGGCTGCGCGAGGCGTGGCGGCCCGACGAGATGTCGGCGCTTCTGATGCTGGTGAGGCCCGAAAATGCGCGCGGACATGCGGGCGCGGGCGATTTCACGATGGATGAGACCGGCCGCCTGACGCGCGGGCCGGGTTTTGTCTATACCGGTGCGCAGATGCTGAATCCCGCTGGAATAGGGTCTATTTCCGAGCGGAGCTTCTCGCTGAACATCCTGTGGGATGAGATGATTGCGGCGGGGCGCGTCTTCGGTCTCGTGCATGACGGTGGGTGGTGCGATGTCGGACGACCCGAATCCATTACGCTGGCCGAGGCGATGCTCGATGAGTGAGGACGCCGCCTCCGTCTACGCCCTCCCGCCGGGCGTCGATTTTCCCCGCGCCCTGGTTGCTGGCCTGCGCGCGCGCTTTGCCGATCAGCCGCCCGAGGCGCTGGCCCGGGTCACCCTCTATCTGAACTCCGGGCGGATGCGTCGCCGCGTGCGGGAGGTCTTTCTCGAAAGCGGCGCGCTCTATCTGCCGCGGCTCCTGCTGGTGAGCGATCTCGGGGCCGATCCGCTCGCGGGTCTGCCTCTGCCCGTGCCCCCGCTGCGCCGCAAGCTCGAATTGGCCCAGTTCGTGGAGCAACTCACCCGCGCCATGCCCGAATTCGAGGCGGGCGCGATCCAATTCGCGCTGGCCGAGAGCCTGTATTCCCTCCTCGCCGAGATGCAGAGCGAGGGCGTCCATATCGACGATCTCGACCAGCTCGAGCTGACCGAGACCCACGCCC
>NZ_DFRG01000140.1:1155-16125 GCF_002378135.1 Thioclava sp. UBA3469 | reverse complement strand
TCAATGGCGGCTCTTCGGTGCAGCCCTATGGCCTGACCTCGCTGACGCTGAAAGGCGACGACCAGCCGCTCTTCGGCAAGCCCGGCGGGATCGGCGAGCGCGTGATCTCGAAGAAAGCGGCGCAGGAACTGACCTACATGATGCGTCAGGTCGTGCTGCACGGGACCGGCCGCCGCGCCAACATCGACGGCTACGAGATCGCAGGCAAGACCGGCACCACGCAGAGCGCGCGCGATGCTTGGTTCGTAGGCTTCACCTCGGATTACGTCGTCGGCGTCTGGATGGGCAATGACGACAACACGCCGCTGAAAGGCACGACCGGGGGTGGCCTGCCCGCCGAGATCTTCCACGAGACGATGAAGCGTGTGCTCAACGGTGAAGATCCCAAGCCGCTCCCGATGGCCCATCCGGGCGACTGGCAGGTGCCGGCTCAGCAGTCTCAGGGTCAAAGCCAGAGCGCGGGTCAAGCGCCCGCCCAGCCCCAGCGGCAGCGGCGCGATCCGTCGCAGTCGATCCTCAACGAGTTGCTCAACATCTTCGGCAGCAACTGAGCGACCGACCCGAAACGAAAGAAACGCCCGGACCACTGGCCCGGGCGTTTTCACTTGGTGCGGTGTCTTGCCAGGCCGAAGCCCGCGCCGGTTACCCCGCCCGTTTCAGATCCTCGATCATCGCGTTGATATTGCCGCGACGCCGGTCGAGCATCGCGCCGATCTCAGCCCGTTCGGAGGCGAGCATGTTCACACCCTCGACGATCAGGTTGAAGAACTTGTCGCTGCCCGAGCGATCCGAGACCTGCCACAGCACCTCGAACGGAGCCTGCCCCGGCAGGGTCGCGAGCGTCTTCACCTCGTAGAAGGTTTTGATCGGGCGGGCGCCCTGAATCTGGAACTTCGCGCCCTGGAACTCACGGAACCGCTTACCGTATTTGCGCGAGAGGTAGCCCTGGAACGCCTTGGTGAAGGCCGCGAGCTGCGCCGGGCTCGCCTGCCGCGCCGCCACGCCCAGCGCCGAGCGGGCGATGACGTTAACATCCGCATATCGCGCGAAAATCCGCTCGAACATCGCGTAGAGCGCGGGCCCGGTGCGCCCCGAGGCGATGGCCGCGTTAACTTCGTTCACCGCTTTCTGGATCAGCGCGCGCGCCTGCGCATCGGTCAGCGCATATGCCGACCCCGGCACCATGGCTGCCGCCAGACCCGCCGCGCCGAGGCCCAGAACCTGCCGCCTATTGCGGCAGAAGGTCTTCGTAGGGATCGTAGGCATTCGCATCGGTGGCCTCCTCGCCATTGAGTTCGTAGCGTCGGTTCTGCAGGTACAGAAGCCGGCTTTGAGCATAGCTGTCGGCACTGTCATACAGGATCGAGTCGACAGTGGTGCCATACATGTTGCGCTTCGCGACATTGCCGCCGAAGCGTAGCGCACCTGCGGCGATGCGCTCCTTGTCGGGCAGCGCGCCCAGCGGGTCGATCACAAAATCGACGACCATCCCGACTGTATCACGCGTCGTGGACGGCCCGAAGACCGGCAATTCCTGATAATTACCTTCGCCCACGCCCCAGACATGCAGCGTCTCGCCGAAGTCGGTATCCGTCTCGGGCAACGAGAAATCCGTCCCCGCCGGATCGAAGATACCCCCCAGCCCGATCGTCGAGTTGATGAAGAATCGGAAAGTGTTCTTCACCGCCGGCTCGGGTCGCCCTTGCAGCAGAGAGTTGAGCACCTTCCCCGGCAAGCTGAGATTGCTGCCGACATTATAGAGCGTTTTCGTCACCGGCCCGGGGCCACTGCCATCGGTCGAATCGGAGCGGAAGAAGGCCGAGTCGAGCTTCTTGTTGAACTCATGCGTCTTGCGATTTGCCGCCTCGTAAGGATCCTGAATGCCGGTCGCGGGCGGCGCAGGCGCGCAGGCGGCCAACCCCAGCGCAAGCGCCGTCATCGTAGCCACCGCCGACCACCGCACGCCGATGCGCGCCGAGGCCCTCTTTTCTAATTCCTGCGCCAAAGTCGCTCCCCCCTGCGTTGCGGCTTAGGTCCTGAAATAGATAGGGCGCATCCGGTCTTGCCGCAACGCGAGTCGCTCAGAACTCCGGAGTTCCGGAAGAAATGGATCGAATTGACGGGAAAAGGAGCGGCGAAATTAACGGCCCGTTCAGCGCGCTCGCATCACCCTTGCCAAGCGCGGCGCTCCGATCAGCGCCCGTCATCGCGGGGAGAGCACGATGCCATATTCCAACACCGATCAAGCCATCATCAAACGCAACATCCTCAAAGGACGACGGGAGATGGCCCGGCTGCTGGGCCGGGTACGAAGGCAATTCGTGCTGGTCGCAATATTTGCGGCCTTCATTAATCTGCTCGTTCTCGCGGGGCCGCTGTTCATGCTGCAGGTCTATGACCGCGTGCTGCCCGCGCGGTCCTTGCCGACGCTGATCAACCTGTTCCTGCTGGTGGCCTTTCTCTTCACGATGATGGGCGTCATTGATTGGGCGCGAGGTCGCCTGCTCGCCCGAATCGGGGCGGATCATCAGCGCGGCCTCGAGCGGCGCGTGTTCGACGCCGCCATCATCGACGCCACCATCAACACGCAGGAGCGGTCCTCCAACAACGCCCTGCGCGATCTGGAAATCGTCCAGCGCTATTATGCCTCCCCGGTCGCGGCGGCGGTGTTCGATCTGCCCTGGACGCCGCTCTATCTCGGAGTGCTGTTCGTGTTTCACCCGTGGCTCGGCGCTCTGGCCTTCGCCGGGGGTGCCACGTTGATCCTGCTGTCTCTCGCCACGCAATTCGTGACGCGCGGGCGTATGGAAGAGACGACGCAGCTGGAGAACAAAGCCCGGTATCTCGGAAACGATTTTCTTCGCCAGATCGAAACGGTCGTTTCGCTTGGGATGCGCGAAAGCGGCTTCAAACGCTGGCAGGCGGCGCGGCATGAAACGATGGACAATGCGATTCGGGCCACTGATCTCAGCGGCAGCTTCCATGCCTCGATGCGCGCGCTGCGGATGCTGCTGCAAACCTCGATGCTGGCGCTTGGCGCCTATCTGGTCCTGCAAGGCGAGTTGAGCGCGGGGGCGATGATCGCCGCCTCGATCCTGATGGGTCGATCGCTCGCACCGGTCGAGCTTGCCGTGGGCGGATGGACGCAATGGCAGCGCGCCACCGTCGCCCGCGACCGGCTGGCGGCCCTGCTCGGCGCTCACCCGGCCGCGCAAAAGGGCACCGAATGGGTGAGCCCGAAGGCGCGCCTCGCCGTCGAAGACATCACCGTCCGGCCGGCCAATTCCGACCGAGCGGCGATCGAGATGATCAGCTTCACGCTCGAACCCGGCGAGGCGCTCGGGGTGATCGGCCCGCTCGGCGCAGGCAAATCCGTTCTCGCGCGCAGCCTGTGCAACTTCTCCCATCCAAGCTCGGGCACGATCCGCCTCGACGCGGTGCCGCTGGATCAATACGACCGCGACAATTTGGGGCGACTGATCGGCTACCTGCCGCAATCGGTCACCTTTTTCCCCGGCACCGTGGCCGAGAATATCGCCCGGCTCGACCTCGCGCCCGACATGGACCGGGTCATCGCCGCAGCCAAACGCGCCGGCGCGCATCAGATGATTCTCAAAATGCCCGCGGGCTACGACACGCCGATCGAGTTCGAGGGGGCTTCGCTCTCCGATCGCCAGCGCCAGCTCGTCGCGCTTTCGCGGGCGCTCTATCACGATCCGATCCTCCTCATTCTCGATGAGCCAAACCTCTTGCTCAGTGGAGATGGCGGGGCCTGTCTGCACACGATGCTGAGCGACCTGAAGGCGCGCGGCGGCGCGGCGATCGTGATGACCAACAGCCCCGGCGCGCTCGCCGAATGCGAACGCATCCTCGTACTCGACCACGGGGCGCAGCGCGCCCTCGGCGCGCGTGACGACGTTCTCAAGCGCATGATCGCCTCGGCCACGAAGGCCCGCGTGGTTCCACGCGCGGACAACGCCGCGTGAGCGACGCCTGCATCCATTCCGGGCAAGGGGGCACCTGCTGCACCCCTTCGCAACATGGCGTCCCGATCAGCTTCGGCCTCGCGGCGATCGTCGCCCTCTTTATCGGATCCGCCCTTTGGCTCACCGTCACGCGGCTCGCCGGATCGATCCAGGCCTCAGGGCGGATCGAAGTCGACAGCTCCCGCCATGTGATCGAGCATCCGACCGGCGGGACCATCGAACAAATCTATGTCAAAAGCGGCGATAACGTCACCCGCGGCCAAGTGCTGATGCGCCTTGCCTCGGACGACATCCGGACCGAGCTGGCCATCGTCGAAGCCTCGAATTTCGCCCTGCAGGCCCAGCGCGCGCGACTGCAAGCCGAACGGGACGGCGCGAACGTGGTCCCTTACTCGAGGCAGCTTTTGGAGGCGGCCAAGCTCCGCGCGGATGTCACCGATCTGGTCGAGGGGCAGAATTCCCTGTTCGAAGCCCGCAAACAGTCCTTCGCTCAGCAACGCGCCGAAATGGCGCGGCAGCTGCAGCAAATCCGCGCGCAGCGCGACGGGCTCGATGCGCAGGTCACGGCGCTGGAACGCGAAGAGCGGTTGATCGAAAAAGAACTCGCCCTCCGCGAACGGCTGAAGGATCGCGGCCTCGCCACATCGGCGCAAATCCTCGCCCTCACCCGCGAGCAGGTCTCGCTGGAACGACAACTCGGCGCGTTGAGCGCCCAGAAAACGCAACTCACTGTGCAAAGCGGCGGCGTGGTGCTCACCGCATCGCGGCTGCAATGGCAACGCCGGGAGGAAATCGAGTCGCAACTCGAAGCCAGCAACGCCCGCGCCATCGAGCTCTCTGCGCGCACCACACATCTGCGCCACGAATTGGCGCGGCGCGCCCTACGCGCGCCAGTCAGCGGCACGGTGCATGATGTGCGCTTGCGCGGCGCACACGCGGTGCTGCGCCCCGCGGAGATGGCGATGGCAATCGTAGAGACCGGGCGGCCGCTCATCGTCAATGCGCAAGTCGATCCGACCAATATCGACGGCGTGGCGGCAGGCCAAACTGCGATCCTCCGCTTTCCGGGACTGTCACGGCGAATCTCGAGCGACGTGACAGGCACGATCACGCGCATCTCCCCCGACACGCTGACCGATCCGACGACCGGGGCAAGCTATTACAAAGTGCGGATCACCTTCGATATGGACGAGCTCGACGCGGAAGAACGCAGGCTGCTCGTGCCCGGTATGCCCGCCGAGGTTTTCCTGCAGACCGCACCGGTCTCTCCGATCCGCTACTTGCTCAGCCCGTTCCTCGATTTCTTCGCACTTGGCGGCGCAGCGGGGTAACCGCCCGCCCCGACGCGGTCACAACCGATCGAGCAAGGCGCGCGTCGGCCAACCATCCGCGGGCAGTCCGAACCTCTCTTGCGCGCTCTGGACAGCGTTGCGGGTGTTGGCGCCGAGGATGCCGTCCACCGCGCCCACGTCGTAGCCCTTCGCGACCAGCTTCTCCTGCAACCGCTTCATCTGCGACACGCTCAGCCCCGGTTCGGGCGCGCCGGGATTGAGGCGCGGTGCCCCTTCGAGGCGCGTCGCGAAATAGGCCGCGCTGGTGACGTAGACGAAGCTCTTGTTCCATTCGAACAGCACGCGGAAATTCGGATAGACAATAAAGGCGGGCCCCTTGCGCCCCATCGGCAAAAGGATCGAACCGCGCAGGTTGCTCGCAAGCTGCCCCTGCCGCGCACGGACCCCGCGCGCCGCCCATTCGGAAACCGGCAATTCGGAGGTGAGCCCGGTCTGGGACCAATCGAGGTCATCGGGGACGGTCACTTCCTGCATCCACGGCTCGTTCGGGCGCCACCCCATATCGCGCAGCATGTTGGCCCCCGACATCAGCGCATCGGGCGCCGAGGCCTTCAGGCGCACATGGCCGTCGCCATCGCCATCGACCCCATTGTGCAGGATGTCCTCGGGCAGCATCTGCACCTGCCCGATCTCTCCCGCCCAGGCACCGGTGGTTCGCTTGGGATCGAAATCGCCGCGCCGGAACAGCTCCCCGGCGGCAATTACCTGCGGCCGGAACAGCTCGGGTCGGCGGCAATCATGGGCCAGCGTCAGCAGCGCATCGCGCGTGTTGAAATCGCCCTGCACCGCGCCGTAATCGGTCTCGAGCGCCCAGAAGGCCAGCAGCACCCCGCGCGAGACGCCGTAGGTCTGCTCCATCCGATCGAAGGTTTTCGCATAACGCTCGGCGTTTTTCGCCCCGTTGACCATCCGGTTCTTGCTGATCACCGCGCTCGCGAATTCGAGAAAGGTTTTGCGAAATACCCCCTGCGCCCGGTCCGCCCGCAACACGGCCTGATTCTGCCGCGCACCGGCGAGGAACGCATCGGCCTGCTGCGCGTTCAATCCAGCCGCCTGCAGATCGCTGCGAATCCCGGACAGGAAACCGGACCAGCTACTGCCGCACTCGGCATGGGCAATACCGACGTTGAGCATGGGCGAGAGAGCGAGGATCAGGGTGAGCAGAGCTTTACGCATGAGAGCCTCCGGGTTGCGCGGTCACCCTCGACGCTATCTCGCGCGGCCCAGCACGACAACCCGATGCGGCGGCCCTGCAAGCCGTTGCAATTTCAGCACTCTTTGCAGCCGCAGAATCGGATCGTCTGAATGGTTAACTTGCTTTTTACATTGAGGTGATCAGCATGGATCACGGGGAAGCTGTTGGAGGATGTCATGGAATTCCTGCCTAAGGAGGTCCTTGAAGGACTGCGCGCCGCGCAGAAACGCGATGCGGCGAAAAAGGCACGCCTGCGTGTTCTCGCAGGCGGCCAGATTTGGCCGGTGCTGCGCCGGGTGCCGGGTGGCTTCGCGTTGGATGCCGACGAGGTCACGCATCTGCGCGGCCATGTCGATCTCTATGACGGCGCCAAGCACGTCGCGACCTGCCTGATCGTAGCCTCGGAGATTCAGGGAAACGAACTGATCTGCACGGTGAAGCGCGAAACCCCAGTCAGCGATCGCGCGGCGCTCGATTTTGCGCAGGAAGGGCCGACGCTATCGGGCTACCTGACGAAGATCTGAGCGCGACCGAGATTTCAAAGGAAAGGGCCGGAAAACCGGCCCTTTTTCATTGTAGATCAGAGAAAGCGGCCTGCAGGCGATCGACCGCTTCGCGCACCCGCGCACGCGGCGTGGCGAGGTTGAAGCGCAGGAATTTCTCTCCCCCCGCGCCGAAAGTCGCCCCGAAATTCACCGCGATCTTCGCGTCCTTCAGAACACGCGACTTGTATTCCTCGGGCTCCATTCCGGTGCCGGAGAAATCGACCCAAGCGAGATAGGTCGCTTCGAGTGGCATCGAATGCAGCCCCGGGATCTCGGCGATCCCCTGATCGAAAATCCGGCGGTTCTCGTCGAGATATTCGTTCAGCGCATCGACCCACGCCGCCCCCTCGGGGCTGTAGGCCGCCGTCGCCATCGCGATGCCGAAACTGTTGGGCGAAATACCCAAGGCCGACATCCGCGTTGCGAATCGGGCGCGCAGATCCGGGTCCGAGATGATGACGTTGCCCGTATGCGTGCCCGCGATGTTGAAGGTCTTCGTGGTGGCCGTCATCATCACCAGCGGCAGATCGGGCGCGGCCTTCGCCATCGGAATATGGGTCTCTCCCGGCATCACGATGTCATGGTGAATCTCGTCCGAGACCAGCACCAGCCCGTGGCGCTTCGCGAACGCCGCCGTTGCCTCAAGCTCCGCGCGGGTCCAGACGCGACCGCCGGGGTTATGCGGCGAGCAGAGGACGAGCATCTTCTCGGCCCCCGTCATCAGCCCGTCCCAGGCGTCGAAATCCATCTCGTAGCGGCCATCGACCAGTTTCAACGGGCATTCGCGCACCTCGCGCCCGGCCGCACGGATGACCCGCGCAAAGGCATGGTAGACCGGCGTCATCAGAACGACCGCATCGCCCGGGTCGGTATAGGCGTCGACGCAAAGCGCCGTGCCGTTGACCAGACCGTGGGTCGTGAAGATCCAGTCCGGCTCGATCTCCCAGCCGTGGCGCTCGCGCATCCACCACTGGATCGCGGCGCGATACTCGTCCTCGCCGCCCCAGTACCCATAGATACCCTGACCGACCATGTCCTCGAGCGCGCGCTGCACGCAGGTGGGTGGGCGGAAATCCATGTCCGCGACCCACATCGCGATCCCGTCTTCCGGCAAAACCCCGTAATACTTTTCCATCCCGTCCCATTTCTGCGAATGGGTGCCTACGCGGTCGATGATTTCATCGAAGTCGGGTTTGCTCATCTGGGCCTCTCATTGGTCGAATTGGGCGCATCTGAGCAAAAGCAAAGCCGGGTTACAAACGGCGTTTTGTCACTGGCACAATCACCGCTGCCATTGCACAGACGCATTGCTTCGCCTAAATCCCTGCCCATGACGCTACGACCGATCCTGATCCATCCCGATCCGCGCCTGAAAAAGGTCTGCGAGCCGGTGCCCGAAGTTAACGACGAGATCCGCAAGCTCGCCGATGACATGCTCGCGACCATGTATGACGCGCCCGGCATCGGCTTGGCCGGGCCGCAGGTCGGCGTGATGAAGCGGATCTTCGTGATGGATTGTGTGAAGGACAAGGAAGCGGCCCCCGAGCCGATGGTCCTGATCAATCCCGAGATCAGCTGGACCTCGGAAGAGACCAATGTCTACGAGGAAGGCTGCCTGTCGATCCCGGATCAATATGCCGAGGTGACGCGCCCCTCCGAGGTGCGGATGAAGTGGCTCGGCCTCGACGGGCAAAGCCATGAGGAGCAGTTCGACGCGCTCTGGGCGACCTGCGCGCAGCACGAGTTCGACCACCTCAACGGCAAGCTGTTCATCGACTATCTCGGTCCGATGAAGCGCAAGATGATCACCCGCAAGATGGAGAAGCTCAAGCGCGAGCGCGCCCGTGCGGGCGCCGCCAAGGATCCGATCCTCTGATGGCTTCGCGCGCCTTCATCCCCTATGACGACCGCCGCCTGCATCGCCCGGCCGAGCCGGTCGAGACGATCACTGAGACCGTTCGGATGATCTGGGACGACATGGTCGAGACGATGGATGCGATGCCGGGCGTCGGGCTTGCAGCACCCCAGATCGGCATCATGATGCGCCTCGCCGTGGTCGATGCATCCGACAAGCGCGGTCAGGCCGTGCGGATGGCGAACCCGGAAGTGCTTCATGCGTCGGTGCAGATGCGCAAGCATGAAGAAGCCTCGCCGAACCTGCCGGGTATTTCCGCCCCGATCGAGCGGCCCCGCGCGGTGACGGTGCGCTTCCTCAATGAGGACGGCGAGATGGAGGACCGCGATTTCGTGGGCCTCTGGGCGACGAGCGTGCAGCACCAGATCGACCACCTCAACGGCAAGATGTATGTCGATCATCTCTCGCCCTTGCGCCGCAAGATGCTGGTGCAGAAGTCGAAGAAACTCGCGAAAGGCTAAGCGATGCGCGTCATCTTCATGGGAACGCCGGAGTTCTCCGTCCCCGTTCTGGAGGCGCTGGCCGGCGCGCATGAGGTTGTCGCCGTCTATAGCCAGCCGCCCCGCCCTGCCGGTCGCGGCAAGAAAGAGCGCCCCTCTCCGGTTCATGCCAAGGCTGAGGAACTGGGGATTGAAGTGCGCACCCCGCGGAATTTCAAAGCCCCCGAGGACCGCGAGGCCTTCGCCGCGCTGAACGCCGATATCGCAGTCGTGGTGGCTTACGGGCTGATCCTGCCGCAGGCCATTCTGGATGCGCCCGCGAAGGGCTGCCTGAATATCCACGCCTCGCTTTTGCCGCGCTGGCGCGGGGCGGCCCCGATCCACCGGGCGATCATGGCGGGCGACAGCCAGACGGGAATCTGCATCATGCAGATGGAGGCCGGGCTCGATACCGGGCCGGTTCTGCTGCGCGAAGCGACCGAGATCGGCGCGACCGAGACCACCGGCGAGCTGCATGATCGGCTGAGCGCGATGGGCGCGCGGCTGATCCTCGACGCGCTGTCCGAGATCGACTCGCTGATCCTGCAACCGCAGCCCGAGGATGGCGTCACCTATGCCGCGAAGATCGACAAGGCGGAGGCGCAGGTCGATTGGACGCGCCCGGCGGATGAGGTGATCCGCCATATCAACGGGCTCTCGCCCTTCCCCGGCGCCTGGACCGAGATTGCGGACGAACGGATCAAGCTACTGCGCGCCGCCCCGGCAGAGGGAAGCGGCGCACCGGGCGAGATCCTCGACGGGTTTACCATCGCCTGCGGCACGGGCGCGCTGGAAATCCTCGAAGCCCAACGCCCGGGCAAGCGTCCGATGTCCGGCGCCGACGTCTTGCGCGGCCTGCGCCTGCCTGCACGCCTAGGCTGAGCGCAACAGCCTTCCCAAATCGCGGAAGTTGCGGCAAACTTGTGGAAAAACCACAAGGAGCAGTCGATGACCCCCAATTTGATGGAATTCGCCTGATGGGCGTGCTGTTCGGCTTTCTCGCAACGGCGAGCAGTCGTATCGTCGGGATAGGCTTCGCGCTCGCGGTCTGGCTCATCTCACGGCCCGGTGGCTGGGCCGTGCTCGTGGTGCTGACGCTGCTCGCCTTGCGCGTCTTTCCCGGTAATCAAGTGTGAGTTCAGAAGGTCGAGGCCCAGATGTATTTCCTTAATTCCCTAACCGGCAGCGATATCGTGATGATCGCCGTCGCGGTTCTGTTGATCCTGTCGGTCTTCCTCGGCGTGCGGATCGTGCCGCAATCCGAGAAGCACGTTGTGGAGCGCTTCGGGCGGCTGCGCGCGGTACTCGGCCCCGGCATCAACTTCATCGTGCCGTTCCTCGACCGGGTGCCGCACAAGATCTCGATCCTCGAGCGCCAGTTGCCCAACGCGATGCAGGACGCGATCACCGCTGACAACGTGCTGGTGAAGGTCGAAACCTCGGTCTTCTACCGGATCACCGAACCGGAAAAGACCGTCTACCGCATCCGAGATGTCGACGCCGCGATCGCGACGACCGTTGCGGGGATCGTGCGCTCCGAAATCGGGGTGATCGAACTCGACGAGGTGCAATCGAACCGCGCCCGCCTGATCGAGAAGGTCCGCGAACAGGTCGCCGTGATGGTCGACGATTGGGGGATCGAGGTGACGCGCGCCGAGATTCTCGACGTCAATCTCGACGAGGCGACCCGCGCCGCGATGCTGCAACAGCTCAACGCCGAGCGCGCGCGCCGGGCGCAGGTGACCGAGGCCGAAGGCAAGAAGCGCGCGGTCGAACTCGCCGCCGAAGCCCAGCTGTTCCAGGCGCAGAAAGAGGCCGAGGCGCGCCGCATCTCGGCCGATGCCGAAGCCTATGCCACGGAAGTCGTCGCGCTGGCGATTGCGAAGAACGGCTTGGAAGCCGCGCAATATCAGGTCGCGCTGAAACAGGTCGATGCGCTGGCTCAGGTGGCCAAGGGCGAAGGCAAGCAGACCGTGATCCTACCTGCAGCAGCCCTCGAGGCCTTCACCGACGCCTTCCAGCTTCTGAGGAAAGCGTGATGGACCTCTGGCAACTTCCGTGGGTCTGGGTTCTGGCCGGTCTGGTGCTGGGCGGGGCCGAGATGATCATCCCCGGCTTCATCTTCCTCGGCTTCTCGATCGGGGCGGTGATTACCGGCGGGCTGATCTGGATCGGCATCGTCGGAAAGTCGGTGCCGATCACGCTGATCACCTTCGCGGTTCTGTCGATCATCGCATGGCTCGCGCTGCGCAAACTGATGGGCGTGCGGCGCGGTCAGGTGAAGCAATGGCATGACGATATCAACGAGAACTGAAGACCTGTGACGAAACCGCTTCCGGCGACTTCTCGCGCATCGCGGGAACTGGAAGCGGCCTATCGATGTTCTCTCGCCAATACAGAGAGATGAAAATCGACAGGAGATCATCATGTCTGACACGCATAATCACGAACGCTCGGGTCTGGGCGGCATCTATTTCGTTCTGGGCGCGGTCGTCGTCGCCCTCGGTATCGTTCTTTGGCTCATGATGTCGCCCGGGGACGAAAGCGCCAGCACTGCGCCCACCGAGAGCGATGCGAGCGCAACCTCGGTGACGATCGAGAACAACGACAACGCCGCCCCTGCGGATTCGTCGAGCGCCGACGCCTCGGGCGATGCGGCAGCCAGCGACAGCGGCAGCACCGACACGAGCGGCGCGTCGGCTGAGGCCACCACGCAAAGCGGCGGCTCGAACTGATCCCGCTTTCGCAGATCACGTGCAAGTGAAGCGGCGTCCTGCGGGGCGCCGTTTCATTTTGCGCCATGCTCCGCCTATCTGATGACGGGAGGAGGAACGCAGGTCAGAGCCTCGCGTTTCCTTTACCGAGGGATCAAAGCGAAGAGGCGAGCAAGAATGGCCAAGGATTCGAACCGACAGAGCAGTATCGGCGGCCTGATACTCACCCTGGTTGCGCTGGTCGCGGCATTGGGTGTCGTGGTGTGGCTCGTTGCCGATACGCCGATCGACGGGGGTGACGACGCCGCCACCGATCCGCCGAGCGAGCAGCAGATGTCCGACCCGAACGCCGCGAAGGTCGACGTGGCGCCCGAATCGAAGACGAGCGGCCCGGCGACAGGCGGCGACGGCCAGTAAGAGACGTTAATCAGCCGCGCAGCTCTTGAAGGATCGCTTCCGCCGCAGCCCGCGGATCGGGCGCGCGGTGGATCGGGCGACCGACGACGATATGGTCAGCGCCTGCGCCTACGGCCGCTGCCGGAGTCGCGATCCGCTTTTGGTCGCCAAGGTCGGCCCCGGTCGGACGCACACCCGGCGTCACGATCAGACGGCCCTCCGCCTCGGGCAGCGCGCGGATCATCGCGGCTTCCTGCGGCGAGGCGATCACGCCATCCGCACCTGCCTCGAACGCCCGCCCCGCACGTTCCGCAACGAGGTCACTGATCGCGCCATCCTTGATCAGCGCCCCGTTCAGGTCCTCACGGTCGAGCGAGGTCAGGATCGTCACGGCAAGGATTTTCAGATCGGTGCCAGCGGCACCTTCCTTTGCGGCCTTCACCACATAGGGGTCGCCATGCACGGTCAGGAAATCGAGATCGAACTGCGCCAGCCCGCGCACGGCGTTCTCGACCGTCGCGCCGATATCGAACAGCTTCATGTCGAGGAAGATGCGCTTGCCCTGATCCTGCTTCAGCTCGCTGGCCAGCGCGAGGCCGCCGCCGGTGAGCATCCCCAGACCGATCTTGTAGAAGGACACCGAGTCGCCCAGCTGGTTCGCCAGCACGAGGCCTTCATAGGCGCTCGGCACGTCGAGGGCGACGATGAGACGGTCGTCGGCGGGCAGGGTCATGTCGGTCATCGCGGGGCGCTCCTTTTCAAGATCGCCCCCTGATGCGGATCAATCACCGCTACGTCAAGCCGTTCGCGGGATCACAGCCCGCCGATGCCACGACGCTGCGCTTCGCGGGTGAGCGCGCGGGCAAGCTGGCGATGCGAAATGTTGGGGCTGGCTTCGACCCGAACAGGCACCCGCAGCGGCTGCGCGATCCCGGGGGTGAAGAATTCAACGACCGCCTCGAAACGGCGCTGCGCGGCGTTGTAAATCAGGCGCGCGATACGCGTGGCGCTGGCATGATGCATCCTCGGAGCCTCCTGCATGGGTGTCCTTGCGTAAACGCTAAACCTTGCGTTTTGGTTTCAACCTGCGGCGAAATGGTCGCCATAAAGCTCTTGAAGCGGGATGCGCCACATCCCATTTTTCATATCGAGACCCGGTCAGGACGGCGCCTAATATAGGGCCAGACACATCCCGGGGGCTTTAAAAAAGGAGAATGCCGATGAACATGGAGAAGTTCACGGAGCGGTCTCGCGGTTTCCTTCAGGCCGCGCAGACGATCGCGATGCGCGAGGGTCATCAACGTGTGGTGCCCGAGCATCTTCTGAAGGCTTTGATGGATGACGATCAGGGGCTGTCGGCCAATCTGATCAAGCGCGCCGGCGGCGAGCCTGCCCGCGTGCTCGAAGCCGTGGATCTGGCAGTGTCGAAACTGCCGAAAGTGTCGGGCGGCGACGGGCAGGTTTATGTCGAGCAGAGCCTTGTGCGCGTGCTCGACGAGGCCGAGAAGATTGCCAAGAAAGCGGGCGACAGCTTCGTCCCGGTGGAGCGTGTGCTGATGGCTCTGGCCATGGTGAACACGCGCGCCAAGGATGCGCTCGATGCGGGCGCTGTAACGGCGCAGAAACTCAACGCCGCGATCAACGATCTGCGCAAGGGCCGCACGGCGGATTCGGCCTCGGCCGAAGAGGGCTATGAGGCGCTCAAGAAATACGCGCGCGATCTGACCGAGGCTGCCGAGCAGGGCAAGATCGACCCGATCATCGGTCGTGATGACGAGATTCGGCGCACGATGCAGGTGCTGAGCCGTCGGACCAAGAACAACCCGGTTCTGATCGGTGAACCCGGCGTGGGTAAGACCGCGATCGCGGAGGGCCTCGCGCTGCGCATCATCGACGGGGACGTGCCGGAGAGCTTGCGCGACAAGCGGCTCCTCGCGCTCGACATGGGCGCGCTGATCGCCGGTGCGAAATATCGCGGTGAATTCGAAGAGCGTCTGAAGGCGATCCTCAAGGAAATCGAGGCCGCTGCGGGCGAGATCATCCTGTTCATCGACGAGATGCATACGCTCGTGGGTGCCGGGAAATCCGACGGCGCGATGGACGCGGCCAACCTGATCAAGCCGGCGCTGGCCCGTGGTGAGCTGCACTGCGTGGGCGCGACGACGCTCGACGAGTATCGCAAATATGTCGAGAAGGACGCGGCTTTGGCCCGGCGTTTCCAGCCCGTGATGGTGGAAGAGCCGACGGTCGAGGACACGATCTCGATCCTGCGCGGGATCAAGGAGAAATACGAACTCCACCACGGGGTGAAAATCTCCGACTCGGCGCTGGTCTCGGCTGCGACGCTCTCGCATCGCTACATCACCGACCGCTTCCTGCCCGACAAGG
>NZ_DFRG01000140.1:595-834 GCF_002378135.1 Thioclava sp. UBA3469 | reverse complement strand
GGCGATCGACCTCGTGGACGAGGCCGCCTCGCGTCTGCGCATGGAAGTGGACAGCAAGCCCGAGGAGCTCGATGCGCTCGACCGTCAGATCCTGCAGATGCAGATCGAAGCGGAAGCGCTAAAGAAAGAGGACGACACCGCGTCGAAGGACCGTCTCGAGAAGCTCGAGAAGGAACTGGCCGATCTGCAGGATCGCGCTTCGGAAATGACTGCCAAGTGGCAGGCCGAGCGGGACAAGC
>NZ_DFRG01000140.1:0-291 GCF_002378135.1 Thioclava sp. UBA3469 | reverse complement strand
GGCAGGCCGAGCGGGACAAGCTGGAATCGGGCCGGAGCCTGAAAGAGCAACTCGACAAGGCCCGGGCCGAGCTCGACCAAGCCAAGCGCGAAGGCAATCTCGCCCGCGCCGGTGAGCTGAGCTACGGCATCATCCCGAGCCTCGAGAAGCAGCTCGCCGCAGCCGATGAGGCCGAGGGCGAAGAGCTGATGGTCGAGGAATCGGTGCGTCCGGAGCAGATCGCCGAAGTGGTCGAACGCTGGACCGGCATCCCGACCTCGAAGATGCTGGAAGGCGAGCGCGAGAAGCTGC
>NZ_DFRG01000024.1:8665-31168 GCF_002378135.1 Thioclava sp. UBA3469 | reverse complement strand
AGATAACCCTCCGCATCCACGAGAACGGGCTCCGGATCACGGATCTGGCCGACGAAATGGTCGTGGCCATTGTCGTCGAACCCCATGATCACCAGTCCCTCGGCGGTCTTGAGGATGCGTGCGGCATAGCGCCGACACGGGTTTGCGCCATCGAGAAAGCCGGGGGCGATCCGCCACGGCCCGCGCGGGTCGTCTGCGATCAGGTAGTGGTTGCCGGTCACCGGGGTCATGCCGGTGTCCGCGATGCGCGCGCGACTCCAGTGCTCGGCGGCGGTGCAGAACAGGCAATACCAGCGCCCGTTCTCCTCGAAGACCTGCGGCACTTCGAGCTGACCGAACCCGCCGACGAAGACCGGCGGCTGCAATTCCCAGTGGATCAGGTCGGGCGAGGTGGCGAAGCCGATGGCCCCGGCCTCATTCGCCTCTTCGATGCCGGGGGCGCGGGCGGTGAAATACATCAACCAGCCGTCGCCTGCGGGATCGCGCATCACCCAGGGGTCGCGCATTGCCCGGTCGTGCCAGTGACCGACCATGTGTTCGGCCTCGTACTGCGCGGCATTGGGGCCGGTCAGATCGAGGCAGAGCCCGTCGCCCACGCGGTCCCAGCTGTGCAAGTCGCGCGAGGTCGCGTGACCGATGCGCTGATAGAGCCCGTCTTCGGACTGCCGACCGCCCGTGTAGAACAGGTGCCACAGCCCGTCATCGTCGCGCAGCACCGACCCGGTCCAGGTGACCAGATCGTCCCAGGCCGGGGCCGGCGTCGGGGCCAGCGACGTCCCCAGATGGTGCCAGCTTATCAGGTCGTCCGAGACCGCGTGGCCCTGGCTGACGTTGAAGTGGCGCAGGTCCGGATCGCCGAGCGACTTGTCGGCCTTCAGGAACCAGGCATGCCAGCGTTCGCCGTCATGGGCATACCAGCTGTCCCAGACCCATTGCTTGTCGAGTGCGAGAACCATGTCGGATTATCCTTTCACGCCGGTGGAGGCGATGGAGGCGATGAACGCCTTTTGAAGCACGAGATAGAAGGCGAGAACCGGCACCGTGATCAGCGTCAGGTAAGCCATGATCTCCCCCCATGCGGGGTTGAGTTGGAAGAAATACTGCAGGCCGACCATCACCGGGCGATACTGCTCTTGCTGGACCACGATCAGCGGCCAGAGATACTGGTTGTACATGATCAGGAATTTCAGGATCGCGGCGGTCGCGATGACAGGCCCCGAGAGCGGGATCACCACGCGGCGATAGATCTGGAACCAGCTTGCGCCCTCGACGCGGGCCGCCTCGATCAGCTCGCCGGGAAGGCCTTTGAAATACTGCACGAAGAGGAAGATCGTCAGCCCGTCCGCGATCCACGGGATGATCTGCACGCGGTAGCTGTCGAGCCAGCCCCAACTGAGCCCGTCCAGCCCCAGCCAGGGCAGTTTCGACACTTCCAGGAGAAGCGGGATCGCGATGGTCTCGAACGGGACGATGAAGGTCGCGAGAATGATCGAGAGCATCACGTCGCGCCCGCGCCATTGCAGGAAGACGAAGGAGAACCCGGCGAGGGAACAGATCACCAGCGACAGCAGCACCGTCGTCCCGGTCACGAAGATCGAGTTGAAGACGAAAAGCCCGACCGGGGCGCGCTCGAAGGCGCCGGTGTAATTGTCGAGGCTGAGCTGGCCCACCGGCAGGAAGGCGCGCAGGCTCGAGGTGTCGCGCAGCAGCTCGTCGCTGGGCTTGAAGCTGGACATCACCATGAACAGCAGCGGCAGGACGAAGATCAGCGCGATCAGGATCAGCACGAGATAGCGCACACCCAGCCGCAGATTGCGGTTATCGGAACCAATGACACTCATTTCAGCGCTCCCTCGTCAGCCAGCGTTGGATCATCGAAATCACCAGAACGATCAGGAACAGGATCACCGAGATCGCCGAGCCACCCGCGATGTTCTGCATTCCGTAGCCGCGTTGCACGGCCTGGAAGACCAGCGTCTGGGTGGAGTCGAGCGGGCCGCCCTTCGTCATGACGTCGATCTGGGCGAAGATCGCGAAGGCCTGCATAGTGATCACGATCAGCACCAGCACGGCGGTGTGGCGCAGCCCCGGCCAGGTGACATAGCGGAAGGTCTGCCATTTCGACGAGCCTTCGATCGCGGCGGCCTCGTAGAGCGTGGGCGGGATCGTCTGAAGCCCGGAGAGCCAGATCACCATGTGGAAGCCCACCGCCTGCCAGATCGACATCGTGATGATCGCGCCAAGCGCGGTATGTGGATTGCCCAGCCAGTCGACGGGCTGGAAATGCCCGAAACTCAGGAAGGACAGCATGTTGTTCAAGAGCCCGTTCTGTCCCGAATAGATGAAACGCCAGAGCAGCGAGACGACGACGATCGAGACGACGACGGGCATGAAATAGATGGTGCGGAAGATCGTGATCCCGCGCAGTTTCTGATTGATCAGCAGCGCGAGACCCAGCGCGATCGCGGCTTGGATCGGTGCGACCATCAGCACGAAGATGCAGGTGTTGAGCAGCGCTTTCCAGAACACGACGTCGCTTGCGATCACCACATGCGCCGTGTCGCCCGAGACCCAGCGGAACCATTCCTGCATGCCGTGATATTGCGGCGTGTCGGGGTTGCGCGTGATGGAGCGCAGGCGGGGAAATTCGGCCTGTCCATCGGCATCGGTGACGGTCTTGCCCGCGCTATCGGTTTTGGCCTGAAGGTCGACCACCGCGATGTTGAGCATTTCCCGGTAGTTCTCGAGGCCGACGAAACGCGTGGCATTGGGCGAGATCAGCCGCTGGTTGGTCAACGAGAAGCCGACGCCCAGAAAGAAAGGCGTGATGATGAAGGCGAGGATCAGCACGATGCCCGGCAGGGCAAAGGCCCATCCCGCCCGATTGGCGGAAGTCAGTGACGAGCGCATGGCGCGGTCTCCCGGTCTGAAGTTGGAGGTGGGGGCGCGGCAATCGCGCGCCCCCGCGGCACAGCGGCTCAGTTCTTCTTGTAGCCGTCGTTGCGCTTGATATCGGCGTTGATCTGGTCGGTGGCGGAATCGAGCGTGTCGATCACGTCAGCCCCGTCCGCGATATCCGCGGCGGCCTTCTGGAACACCTTGGAGTCGACGACGTAGCCGGGGGTCACCGGACGTTTCTCGGCTTGCGCCTCGGACAGGCCGTAGAACACCGCGAGCGGACCGCCCGTCTTGTAGTTCTTGGTCATTTGCGCGGCAGACTTGGTCGCCGGGATCAGGCCGAGCGCATCCGAGAACTCCGCCAGATACTTGTCCTGCGTCGCGAACTTGATGAACTCCGCCGCACCTTCGGGAGCCTTGGAGCTGGCCGAGATGCCGAACTGCCAGGACGCGCCGCCGATCTTGGAGCCGTTGCCGAAGTCCGGCGCGGGCAGGAACTCGACATCGTCGACCTTGTCCATCGTCTTGACCGCGTTCCAGTTGCCGTTCCACGAGAAGGCGTATTTGCCGTCAATGAAGCCGGTTTCATGGGCTGCCGGGTCCTGGCTGGTGCCGGGCGCCAGCTTTTCGGTAAACAGCGACTGCCACCAGTTGCCCCATGCGATCGCCGCATCGCCGTTGAGCACACCCTCTGCGGTGTCATAGGTCTTGCGGTTGACCAGCCCGCCGCCGAAGCTCTGCAGGAAGGGCAGGAACGCATAGGGATACCACTCGCCCTTGTCCGACATGCCCAGATCGATCGCGTAGTCGAACTTGCCGCTCTTCTTCGCGGCCTCGAGCGCGCTCATGAACTCGTCTTTGGTCCAGGGTTTGTCGAGCGTGGGCGTGCGCAGCCCCAGCTCTTTCATCGTGGACTTGCGCGCATAAAGCGCGACCGCCGCGTCCCACAGCCCGATCGAGTAGAGCTTGCCGTCATAGACGCCCTTGGTGCCGGGAAGGAAATCCTTGAAGTGATCTTCCGGGATCGGCAGCGGCTGCAGGTAGCCCGACCAGGCCCAGTTCGGCATGATCGGCCCGTCCATGTCGAGAATGTCGGGCAGGTTGCCCGCGAGGGCTGCTGCCGTCACCGAGTCATTATAGCTGTTTTGCGGGAAGCTCTGCAGAGCGACCTTGTAGTCCGACTGGCTCTTGTTGAAGTCGTCGATGATCTGGTGGACGATCTTGCTCTCCACCTTGTTGCCCGCGCCGTGATACCACATCGTCAGATCGGTGGTCGCGAAGGCAGCACTGCAGAACCCGGTGGCGGCAATGACCGCCCCGGCCGTCACATTCAATAGTTTCATGTCATCCTCCCTTGGATGTCTGGCTTTCGAGTTCGAGGTCGGTCACGGAGGAGCGCCAGAATACGCGTCCCGCCACCCGCACAGGGTCGTGCGGACGGGATGCCTCCTCCGAGATCATGGAAAGCAAAAGCTCGGCCGCCTGCCTGCCCATCTCGGCATAGGGCAGTTCGACCGTACTCAGCGGCGGGTAGAGGGTCTCTGCGATCGCGCGGTAATTGTCGAAACCGGCGATGGAGATATCCTCCGGGACACGGATGCCGCGGGTGCGCAGCAATCCGTAAAGCTGCATCGCCATCTCGTCATTGCCGCAGCAGATCACGGTTGGCGGTTCCGGCAGGGCGAGGATCCGATCGAGCGCCTCGTCGAGCCACCGGTGCAGAAATTCGGTGTTGATCGGGTAGCCTGTCGATACGAGCGCGGGGTCGTAGGCGATCCCCGCGGCCTCAAGCGCTTCGCGATACCCCTCGATGCGAAGCGGCACCGCGTCCATCGCGGGATCGAATGTCAGATAGGCAATGCGCCTGTGGCCATGCGCGGTCAGACGCTCGACGAGCCGTTTCTCACACGCCTTGTCGTCGGGCACGATCGCCGGGGTTCCGTGCACGTCGTAGCAGTTTGCGAGCACCAGCGGGCAAGCCGGTGTCGCGGTCTCGAAGGCCACCCGCTTGTGATAGTCGGCGACATAGATCAGCCCTTCGACCCGATGCTCCTGAAACGTGCGCAGGAGCGCGGGAACCTTGTCGATCTGTCCGGCCGTATCCGCGATCATCAAGGTCAGATCGCGCTCGGCGACGACCTGCTGAATGCCCTGAAGGATGAACAGATCGGGCAGCCCCTTGGGGTCGGACAGCTCGGCCGTGCGCGAAATCGCCCCCGTCACGACGCCGATCAGACCCGACCGGTTCGAGCGCATCATGCGTGCCGCGCTCGAGGGGACATATTTCAGCTCGCGAATGGCGGTTTCCACCTTCTCGCGGGTCTTTTTGCCGACCGGCGCATCCCCGTTCACGACGCGCGACACCGTTTTCGGCGAAACGCCAGCCAGCTTTGCTACATCGTAAATCGTCGACACGACGGCCCCTCCAACGCGGAAAAAACTCCGCGACCCCTAAAAGACATCGGTGTCATAATTAAAAATGTCATCGATGTCAAATTGAGTTGGGATGCGACCCTTAGGCCCTGCCCCGTCCGTCTTGGAAGTGCGATCTCCCGAACTGGAGCTCTCTGAGAGCCCTCAGCACCACCACGAAGTCCGGGTGATCGATAAGCGGTTCAATATCTTCGGAATGCATATTCCGCGCAGGTGAAGCGCAGGGCCCGCACGCGCGCGATCGTTCTCGGGCCGATTGTAGCCGGGCAGCACGACAAGGCCGACGCCGAGCGACGACAGGCCGCTCCCCGATGCCTTGAGGATCGCATGCGCCGCAGCCCGGCAGTCAGCGGGCGGCCCGCAAGATCTGCTCGACCCCTTCCGCGTCCAAGCGGATCGGATTGCCTCCGGCGCACGGATCACGCAACGCATCGGCGACCAGAGCGGGAATATCACTGTCATTCACCTTCACGCCCATTTCGCTCAGCGTCGAGGGCATGTCGATGCGCGCCTGCAACGCCTCCAACCACGCAAGAACCGCCGCGCCGGGATCGTCGCCCTCAAGGCGCAATTCATGCGCGAGGGTCGCCATCTGCTCTCTCACGGCAGGCAGGTTGAAGCGGAGCACATGGGGCATCAGCACCGCATTGAGCATCCCGTGATGCGCATCGTAGCGCGCGCCCAACGGATGCGCCAAGGCATGAACCGCGCCGAGCCCTTTTTGCAGGGCCGTGCAGGCCATCGCGGAGGCAACGATCATGTTCGAGCGCGCCTCCAGATTTTCGGGCTCCCAATAGGCCGTCGCGAGAGCCCCGTCGATCATCTTCAATGCCGTCAGGGCCAAGCCATCGGCCATCGGGTGCCAACCCGGCGCACAGAGCGCTTCCAGCGCATGCGAAAGCGCATCCATACCGGTCGCGGCCGTCAGAGTGGGCGGCAGGCCAACGGTCAGCTCAGGGTCGAGGATCACCAGTTCCGGCAGCATCTCGGGGTGGAAGATGATGACCTTGCGATGGGTCTGGGTATCGGTGATCACCGACGATCTGCCAAATTCGGAACCCGTCCCTGCCGTTGTCGGGATCGCGATGACAGGCACCATTCCCTCGGTCTGAACGCGCCGGAAGTTGTCGCCGACATCCTCGAAATCCATCAGCGGGCGCGACTGCCCCGCCATCATCGCGACCGCCTTGGCAGCATCCATCGCGGAGCCCCCGCCAAGCGCAATGACGCAATCATGGCCGCCTTTGCGCAAGACCTCCCGTCCCGCCATGACATTTTCCACGGTGGGGTTCGGCTGCACATCGCGGAAGAATCCGGGCTCCATGCCGGCAGCTTTCACGATCTCCAGCGCCTGCGTTGCGATCGAAGACGTGGCGAGACCTCTGTCGGTGATCAGCAGCGGTGCCTTTGCGCCGATCTCTGTCAAGCCTGCGGGAAGATCGGACAGGCGCCAGGCTCCGAACCAGACTTGCGTCGGGAAACTCCAGCGCGCGTGGAGGCTCGCAAAATCGAATTCACTCATGGGAAGGTCCTGTCGAAGTGATCAGCTCTCGGCAATCGCACTCAGGCGGCGACGGGCGGCGCGTTTGCGCAACCTGTCGACGGCGAAGATCAATACCAAGGCGGGGATGAAGGTCAGCGTGGCGAGGGCCGGGTAGATCGGGGACGACCCCACCGCGATCCCCGAGAAGACGAAGGTCGGCAGCGTGCGCGTCGAGCCCGAGAGGCTATAGGTGATGTAGAAATTCCCCCACGACAGCAGGAATGCGAAGATCGCGGCCGAGAAGATTCCCGGCCAGATCAGGGGAAGCGTGATCTCCCGCAGGATCTGCCAGCGGGTCGCCCCCGCATCCTCGGCAGCATAGTCGAGCGTGTTGTCGTAGCCCTGCATCTGCACCGAGATGATCACGATGCAAAACGGCGTGATGTAGATGACATGCCCGATCACCGCAGACCAAAGCCCGGGCGACATGTTCAGCCAGCCGGCCAGAACCGAGAACCACAAGAGCATCACGACGCCCAGCAGAAGCTGCGGGAACAGAAGCGGCGCGAAGGTCAGAATGCGAAAGCCCCACTGGAAGCGGAACTTGTAGCGGCTCCAGGCGAAGGCGCCCCCGATGCCAAGAAGCGTCGCGAAGACCGTCGCGAGCACCGCGAGAAGCGCCGAGTTGCCAAGCGCGGACCAGAAATCGCGATCCGCCAGCAACTCGCCATACCAGCGGGTCGAGAATTCGGGGATCGGCCAGGACAGGAAGCGGCTCTTGGTGAAGGAGAACAGAACCAGCGTGGCGATTGGAATGTAGAAGAAAATCAGCGCGGCGAACACGGAGCCATAGAGCAGGACATCCGCAATTCGCTTTTCCATGCGATCAGTCATTCGTCCCCCTCCGCGCCTGCCAGAGCGCGACCGCTCCAGCCACCGTCAAAGCCGCCGCCCCGATCACGATCAGCACGAGCGTCAGCGCCGCTCCCAGGGGCCAGTTCACGCGGGTCTCGAAACTCTGGCGGATCAGTTCCGCCGCGAGCGGAGAGGTCCCGCCCCCCATCACCTTCGGCTCGAGAAACACGCCGAGGCTGAGAACGAACACCAGAACCGCCCCCGCCCAGATGCCGGGCTTGGCAAGCGGCAAGGTCACCTCGATGAAGGCGCGCAGCCGCGAGGCGCCCGCGTCGCGTGCCGCGAGCACCAGATCTCCGTCGATCCGCGCCATGGAGAGCGCGATGGTGAAGATCGTGTAGGGCAGCAGATTGTAGACCATGCCGATCATCGTCGCGTTCGGCGTGAAGAGCACGTTCACCGCGGCTGGCGGAAATCCAATCGCCTCGAGCGTGCCGTTCAACACGCCGGAGCGGTCGAGAAACAGCACCCAACCGAAGGTCTTCAGAACAGCATCGGTGAGGAAGGCGAAGACCATCAGCAGGGTGATATGGTCGGACCAGCGCGACAGGCGATGCAGCATGCCATAGGCGATCGGGATCGCGAGGATGGTGCAGAGCACCGTGCAAACCAGCGCCATCATCAAGGTGCGCCACATGATCGTCCAGTAGTGGACCTGGCTGAACACGTCGGTCCAGACCTTCAGATCCCAGGTCCAGACAAGCCGATAGTATTGCGTGCCCTGAAAGCTAAGGAGCGCCGTCATGATCAGCGGGATCACGAAGAACAGCCCCATCAGCAGCAAGAGCGGCAAGGTCGACAGGCGCAATGCCCCGTCCCGCCAGGATTTCTGTATCTCGGCCATCGCTTACGCCTCCACGGCGAACAGGTCGCCAAGCGCGAGGCCGAGCTTCACCGGATCGCCCTGCTTCGCCGGCAAGGTGGAGGTGCCGGGGATATCCATCACGATCTCGGTTCCGGCCGCCGCGATCCGATATTGGATCGATGCGCCCCGGATGAAATACTCGTTCACCGTCCCGGTGATCGTGCAGTCGGCGCTTTCGCCCGGCGCAAGCAGGCGCAGCATTTCCGGGCGGATCATCAGCGCCGCCTCGGCCCCTCCCGCGACACCGGGCGCGACCTGATCGGCGGCCATGATCGGGTTCGCGCAGTCGAGGACGTCGCAGGCGAACCGGAACGCATCGCCCTCTCGCGTGACCTTGGCGGGCAGCAGGTTGGTATCCCCGATGAACCCGGCCACGAAGGCATTCGCGGGGCGGTAATAAATCTCGGACGGCTCGCCCAGTTGGACAATCTTCCCCGCGCGCATGACGCAGATCCGGTCGGCGAGCATCATCGCCTCTTCGAGGTCATGCGTGACATGGACGAAGCTCGTGCCGACATGGCGATGCAGGTGCTTGAGTTCAGCCTGCAGGGATTTCTTGAGCTTCGCGTCGAGCGCGCTCATCGGTTCGTCCAGCAGCAGCACCGGCGGCTGTGACACCATCGAACGCGCGAGCGCCACGCGCTGTTGCTCCCCGCCCGACAGTTCATGCGGGTATCGGTTAAGGTAGCTCTCCTTGAGATGCATCAGCTCCAGCATCCGGCGCACCGCCGCGTCGATTTCGGGCTTCGGGCGTTTGGCCAGATGCAGCGGGAAGCCGATATTCTGCGCCACGGTCTTGTGCGGGAAGAGCGCGAGCTTCTGGAACACCATCCGCGTCGGTCGGGCCGAGGCGGGGATCTCGGTCATATCCTCCCCGTCGATCACGAGACTGCCTGCCGACAGGTCCTCGAAACCGGCCAGGATTTTGAGCAACGTGGTCTTGCCGCAACCCGAAGGCCCGACGAGGGCCAGAAATTCTCCATTGGCGACTTCCAATGAGATATCGGTCAGCGCGCGATAGGTGCCGTAGTATTTATCGATTCCGGTGGCTTTGATGATGGGAGAAACCAAGGGGGACTTCCTGTCTCAGAAAGGGAGCAAGGGCGGCGAAACCGCCCTTGCAAATCGGGAGATCAACGCGCGGCGGCCAGTTCCTGAGACCAGATTTCGAGCATCTGGTCGATATTCGGCGCCACGTTGTGGAAGTGGGACTTGTCCCAGGCCTCCCACATGTAATCCATCTGCAGCACGTCCTTCTGCTCGTCGGTGAACAGAGCTTCGGCTTCCTGCGAGGGCACGAGGTTGCAGGTCGCTTCCGTCCAGGCGAGCTTCACGGCCACTTCCGGCGAGGTCAGGTCGCGCAGCAGCGCCTTGGCCTTGGCGTCGTCCACCGGGTCTTTCACGACGCCGCCCGCTTCCATCCAGATGATGCCCTGGTTCAAGCCGTCTTTCGGCTCCGGCACGATCGACATGATCTCTTTCTGACCGTCCTTGCGCAGCGCCGAGGTGCAGTAGGTGCCGCCCCCGATCAGGGTTCTGAACGAGCCGTCCATCAAACCCTTCTGCGCGACCGACAGGTCACCGACGATCGCCCGCGTGTTCTTGAAGAGCGCGCGCAGCACGAGGCGGATTTCGTTGAGCTCGGCGTCGTCGAGCTCCTTGTAGGGATCGATCCCGGCATAGAGCGCCATCGGCATGATCGGCCAGTCGCCCCAGTCGAGCACACAGATCTTGTCTTTATAGGCCGGATCGAAACAAGGCGCGTAGCTGCTCCAGTTCTCCAGCTTGTCATACTTGGTATTGACGGTCGGCCCGACCCAGCCCCAGCGCGTCGGCAGGCCCGTCGTCTTCCCGTCGAAATCCAGCGGCGCGAAGGGGGCGCGGAATTGCGGATAGAAGCTCTCGTAGACATCGGCGAACTCGGCATCGTCGAGGAATTCCCCGATATCGGCCGGTCCCATACGCTGCACCCACGGGCTGTCGGTTGCGACCACGTCAAAGTCACGCCACGCACCCGCTGCGAGCTTGGCGAAACCGCCGGGGCTGTCGGTGATGAGGTCGATCGAGATCGAAACGTCGTTCGCCTCCTCGAAGGGCTTGATGATGTCGGGGCTGTCATAGCCCTCCCAACACATGAATTTCATGGACGTGGCGGCATGTGCCTTGCGCGGCATCAACCCTGCCCCCGCGAGCCCTGCCGCGCCCATGCCTTGCAGGAACGTGCGGCGGTTGGGTGAAAACATCGGTATTCCCTTGGACTTTGTCATCTCTCTTTACTCCCGGTTGGTTGGATCAAGGCCAGCTTTCTTTTCTTGTTTCAGACGACCTCTAGGTATCTTTCGCGTTCCCAAGTGCTCACATGGCGAAGGAAAGAAGCGTATTCGTGGCGCCGCGCGCGCACGAAACTGTCGATGAACACGTCGCCGAAAATCGCCCGAGCGACTTTGCTTTCGTTCAGCCGCTCGGCGGCCATGCCAAGATCGCTCGGGAAACGGGTGTCGGGCGACGGGTCCAGAAGATACTGATCACCGGAGGCAGGCGGGCCCGGGTCGAGCTCGTTCTCGATCCCCCACAACCCGGCCCCGAGGCACATCGCCAGGGCCAGATGCGGGTTCGTATCTGCTGACGGCACACGGAACTCCACGCGGGTCGCATCGGGGCTGTCATTCATCACCCGCGCCGCGACCGTGCGGTTCTGGATCGCCCAGGAGGCCGCAGTGGGCGCCCACATCCCCGGAACCATCCGGCGATAGGCATTCACCGTCTGGCTGCACAGCGCGAGCATCTCCGGCATCAGGGCGACCAGCCCGGCGATGAAGTGCCGGGCGGTCTTGCTCAGCCCGTCCGCATCGCCGGGATCGACGAAGGCGGGGCTGTTGTCGGCCAGGTTGCGCAGCGAGACATGCAGGTGCCCGGATTGCCCCGAGAGGTTTTCATTCAGCTTCGACATGAAGCAGGCGGTGAGCCCGTGGCGCCGGAAATAGGTCTTCGCGAAGTTCTTGAACAAGGCGGCATCGTCGGCAGCCTTGACGCCGGGCGCATGGGTCAGCGGCACTTCGAGACAGCCGGGGCCAAGTTCCGTATGCAGCGCGTCGAGACCGATCCCGAGGCTCTCCATCATCGCCACGAGCCCATCGAGCAGATCGTGCTCATTCGCCAGCGTCTCGAGCGAGTAGGTCTTGTTGCCCAGCGCGTAATGCTTGGGCTCGGCAAACCCGCCTTCGCGCAGGCTCGCCGCATCTTCGTCGAGCAGGTTGAACTCGAACTCGAAAGCCGAATGGACCGAGAAGCCCATGTCTCGCGCTTTCTCGAGTTGGCGGATCAACTGATTTCGTCCCGACCGCTCTCCGAAGGGCATCGCGTAATCGGCGATGCAGATCGCCTGATCGCCCTCGAAGGGCCAGGCGCGCACCGTCTCGGGGAAAAGCTGCGCCGGAACATCGGTATAGTCGCCGCTCCCGTAGGTCTCCTCGGCGCTATCCCAATTGTAGAGCACATCGCAGAACGGGTAGCCGCCCTTGGCCAGTTTCTCCGCCTTGGCGCGCGCGACCCGTTTGACGCGGAACATCCCGTCCTGATCGAAAATCCCGATATGCACATATTGCGCGCCGATCCGATCGAGCATTTCGTGCATATCGACATGATGGGGGGTATCAGCTTGCATTCCGCAGCATTCCATTTTTTCCTGATCCGGTTCAGCTTAGAGCCTTGGCTGAGCCTACCAATACCCCCCGAGGGGTATGCCGCGTCTCCCGCAAGGGGCGCCGCGGATCGAAGCGAGACCGGGAACGATGTCAGGATGGAATGAGCGCATCGCGGATGCGATCACTGCGATGGGAACCGAAGAGTTCGCCCGAACGCTCGACCGGGCGACGGAGACGCTGTTTCCCTACAAGATTTGCATGGTCTTTGCCTATGAGGGCAACGCGACGCCGCAATCTCTCTACCACAATCTGCCGCCGGATGCGGCGCGGATCGTGATCTGGGATTACTGCACCGGTCCGTATCTGCTCGACCCGTTCTACGCCGAAACCGAACGGCGGCGCTCGGGGATGGCCGGTCTTCGACAGATGGCACCGGACAAGTTTTTCCAGTCGGAATATTACGCCAAGCATTACAGCCGCACCGGCATTCGCGACGAGATCGGCATCTTCGCCGCGATCGGGCCGGAGCGGGTCGCGGTGATCAGCTTCGCCCGGGAACGCGGCCAGCCGGTTTTCAGTGCGCGCGAGCGGGCGCGTCTCGCCGAGGTGGGACCCGTCATCGAAGCCCTGATGCGCGGCCATTGGGGCGTCACGGCAGCGCGCGAGGCGCGCGACGATGCGGCGGAGACCGCCCTGCCCCCTCTGCAGGTCCTGCTCGACCGAATTGCCGGAGGGGTGCTGACCCCGCGCGAGACCGAGGTGATTGCGATGGTGCTGCGTGGCTACTCAACGACCGCGATCGGCGCAAATCTCGAGATCAGCGACGAGACGGTGAAGGTCCATCGCAAGAACGCCTACCGGAAGCTGTCGATCTCGTCCCAGGCGCAGCTCTTCTCGCTGTTCCTGAAGGCGCTGGACGAAAGCTCTGTGGCGGGTCAGTTGCAGCAGCGTCGATCCGGGTAGTCCTCCGCCCAGCGCCGACGACTCCGAGAGCGCTAGAAAACCATACTCCCGACATCTTCGCGCTTCGCTTCGCGAACCGCCTCTGGCGCGGCGCGCGTCATCGACTGGTAGGCCATCAGTTCGACCGTGTCGCGGATGGCCACGAAATGCCCCTCCCCGACTTCGCGCAGCGCGATGCGCTCGGGGCCTGTGGCGCGCGGCAGCAGAAGCTTCGGCGTTTTCAGGTCGGCTGCGCGCTCGCGCTGGAGCGGTCTGCGCTGCGGGTCCGGATGCGGCACCGCCGACAGCAGTCGCCGGGTATAGGGATGCAGCGGGTTCTTCAGAACGGTGTCGGTCGGCCCGGTTTCGACAACCTGCCCCGCCCACATCACGGCGATGCGGTGGCTGACGCGTTCGACGACCGCGATATCGTGGGAGATGAAGAGGAAGGAGACGCCCTCCTCCCGCTGCAGCTTGGCGATCAGATCGGTGATCTGGCGCGCGACCGATACGTCGAGGGCCGAGACCGCCTCATCTGCGACGATGATCGCCGGTTTGACCGAGAGCGCGCGGCAGATGCAGAGCCGCTGACGCTGCCCGCCGGAGAACTGGTGCGGGTAACGGTCCATCGCGGCGGCTTCCAGCCCGACCCGTTCCAGAAGTTCGCCCGCCATCGTCCGCCGCTCGGTGCGCGTCATCGGGTTGCGGATATGGGCAGGCTCGGTGATCAGATCATAGACCGGAAGCCGCGGATTGAGGCTGGCATAGGGGTCTTGAAAGACCATCTGCATCTTTCCGCGCAGCGGGCGCAGCTCTTGCGCCGTCAGGCCGGTCAGGGTCTGCCCGCTCAGCCGGACCCGCCCGCCGGAGGCTGCCTCGAGCCCGAGCAAGGTCCGCGCCAGAGTGGATTTGCCGCAACCGGATTCCCCCACCAGCCCGAGCGTTTCTCCGCGCCCGAGGGTCAGCGAGACCTCGTTGACCGCATGATAGTCCAGCGCAGGCCGCCCCGGAGCAGCGCGGCGCACCGGGAAACGCACAGAGAGCCGATCGACTTCGAGGAGCGGCGCATCGGCGCTGAGCGGTCGTTTCGGAGCCCCCGCACCCAGCATTGGCGTCGCCGCCATCAGGTTGCGGGTATATTCGGCCTGCGGTGCCGCGAAGATCTGCCCGACCGGACCGGTTTCGACCTGTTCGCCGCGACACAGCACGACGACGCGGTCGGCGATCTCGGCCACCACCCCCATGTCGTGCGTGATGAACAGAACGGCCATTCCGCTTTCGTCCTGCAGCTCTTTGATCAGCGACAGGATCTCCGCTTGCGTCGTCACATCGAGCGCGGTCGTCGGTTCATCGGCGATCAGCAGATCGGGCTGGCAGGCCAGCGCCATCGCGATCATGACGCGCTGCCGCAACCCGCCCGACAGCTCGTGCGGATATTGCACCAGCCGCCGTTCGGGTTCGGGGATCTTGACCCGCGCGAACGCGGCACGGGCCGCCGCCAGCGCCGCCTTGCGGTCCAGCCCCTGATGCAGGCGCAAGACTTCTGCCACCTGTTCGCCAAGCGGCATCACCGGGTTGAGCGCGGTCATCGGCTCCTGAAAGATCATAGAGATCCGGTTGCCGCGCACCTGCTGCATCTCGCGTTCCTCGAGCGCCGTGATCTCGACCGGCGTGTCGCCGTCCAGATCGATGCGCCCACCAGTCAGGCGCCCGCCCTCGCGTTCGATCAGGCGCATCAGCGCCAGCGCGGTGGCGGATTTGCCCGAGCCGGACTCCCCCACCAGCGCGACGGTCTCTCCGCGTGCGATGTCGAAGCTGAGCCCCGACAGCGCGGTGTGGGAGCCGAAAGCGAGGCTCAGGTTCTGAACTGACAGAAGCGGTGCGCGGCTCATGGATCAACTCGCGGCTGCGGCAGCGCGGCGGACGCGTGCCTCGGGGTGGTCGGCGAAGGACGGCAGCGGGGGCGTCCAGCGGCGATGGCGGGGAGTGGTCTCGAAGGAGAAGGGATCGTCGCCCACGACCTCCCAGCGGAAGCTGTCGCCCAGTTCGATCATCCCCATCGCGCCGGCGGGCTCGCCCTCGGTGGTGAAGCTCTCGGTCAGAGATTGCTGGGTCAGATGGGTGATGCCGTCGACCGTGGTGACAGTGTTCCAATGCACGTGACCGGCAAGACAGACGACCGGCACCTTCGCGCGAGACAGAGCGGCACGGGCGCGCTCGGCCATCGGATAGGTCGAGCTGGCCGGGTTGTTCTCGAAATAGTAGTTGCCCAGCTGCGAATGACCCGAGATCGGCACATGGCTGACCACGAGCGTCGGACGATCGCTCGCCTGCATGGTGCGCGAGAGCCAGACCACATCGGGCTCGGTGAGCACGAAGCCGGAATAGTCAGGCATCCGGCGGATACGCGTATCGGCGCGCCACAGGACGATGCGCCAGCCGCCGACATCAATGACCCCGTGATCGAGCGTCTGGCCGAGAATCCCCTCGTTATCCGAGACCTCCAGATGATCGCGATCATGGTTGCCGTTGAGATGCAGGATCGGGGCCTCGACGGCGCGGAACGCCTCGGCCACTTCGGCTTCCAGACGCAGGTCGGTGTCGCGGTTCTCATCCGAGATCCGGTCCCCGAGATCGAGCACCAGATCGGCGCCGCCGTCGCGAACGTAACGGGCGAAGTCTTCCATCAGGGGCAGCGCCATGTCGCCGCGCTTCGCGGTCGAGGGCTTGCCATGGTGGATATCAGTGACGATGGCGATACGGGTGGACATGCTGAAACTTTCCAAAGAGTTGGGGGAAGGTGCCCGCCACCGCGCATAAGCGGCGACGGGCGGGGAGCGTTAGTTGGAGGCGAAGGAGATCGCCCCGGCGCGGAAGTCGAGCACATAGGGGATGTGGCCGGGCTTCGGCGCCCAGGCGATATCCTTGCGCATCGCCCAGCTCTCATAGGGGCGATAGAGCGGCAGCACCGGCGGGTCCTGCTTGATGCGATCCATCAGCTCGGCATAGGCGGCGCGACGATCCGCGACATCCTTGGAGAAGCGGAACTTGTCCCAGGTCTTGCGATAGGCTTCGTCGGTGGTGAAACGGCCTTCCGATTCCGAGGCCGCATCCGGGGCCCACATGACGCCGAACGAGCCGAAGGGGTCCGCGAAATACATCGGGTTCGACCAGTTGCGGGTCATCATGTCCTTGCTGTTGCCGGTCCATTTCTCGGCGACGTTCACCTTGCCCTTGATGCCGACCTGCGCCCACATCTCGACGATGGCCTGCGCGGCCAGAAGGCCGTTGGTGTAATAGACCGGGTCGGTGTCATAGGTGATCTCGAACCCGTCATAGCCAGCTTCCTTCAGCAGTTCGCGGGCTTTCTCGGGGTTGTATTCGAAGGTCTTCAGCTCCGGCATGTAGAGGTCGCCGAATTCCTTCATCGTGTGGGTCGAGGGAACGACGGCCTTGCCGAGCCAAAGCGCCTCGTTCAGCGCGTCGCGGTCGATCGCGAGGCTGAGCGCCTGACGGATGCGCGGATCGCGCAGCTTGGGATGGTTGGTGTTCATGATCATGACGTGGAACAGCGGCGTGACGCTGCCCGCGGCCTTGATGCTCGGGTCGGCTTCGATCAGCGACAGCTGGTCGGGCGCGACATTGGTGATCATGTCGACTTCGCCGGTCTTGAGCGCGGTGATACGCGAGGCGGTTTCCGGGATATGGATCACGGAGACCTTTTCCAGCGGCGCCTTGTCGCCCCAGAAATTGTCGAAGCGGGTATAGACCACGCGCTCGCCGGGGCTGAACTCGCTGATCGCATAGGGGCCGGTGCCGACCGGAGCCATCGAGAAGGCTTCGTAATCGCTGTCCTCGGCCACGTTCGGATCGCCGGTCAGGCCCTTGGTGTAGTCTTCGGGGATGATCATGACCTGCTGCAGGTTCACGAGCGTTTCCCAAAGCGGCTCTTCGCGCTTCACGGTGATGCGGACGGTGTAATCGTCGACCTTCTCGGCCTTCTCGAAGTTGTTCAGACGGTCCTTCGAGCGCACCATGTAGGGCGGGAAGGTGGCCTGATACATGCGGTTGAGCGAGAAGACCACGTCATCGGCGGTCATCGCTTCGCCGTTCTGGAAGGTCACGCCCTGACGGAGCTTGAACTCCATGACCTTGGGCGAAACGAGGTTCCATTCGGTCGCCAGACCGGGGCGCCATTCGCCGCCGATCTTCTCGTGATCCTTGTCGATCAGCGTGTCGAAGGTGTTGTAATAGAACTGCGAGCCGACATTCGAGTGGTCGCGGCCGGGATCGAGATATTTGGCGACGTTGGCAGCGCCGACTTTCAGTTCGCGGGCCTGAGCCCCCGTGACGCCAGCGGCAGCGATGCCGGCGGCAAGAGCGGTGGAAACGAGCAGTCTGAGCATTGGTATCTCCATTGCAGGGTTTGACGACGGGCGCTTGCGGCCTTCTGTTCTTGTTGCGGGGTGTCAGCGTGCGCGCAGGCGCACGTCGACGCTGTCGCGTAACCAGTCGCCGACCACCTGGACGGCGAAGGTTAGCAACACGATCAGCGCGGCGGGGACGATGACGATCCAGGGGGCGGTCGGCATGTAGTCGCGACCGATGCCGACCATCGAGCCAAGCGTCGCGGTGGGCGGCTGCACGCCGAGGCCGAGGAAGGACAGCGTGCTTTCAAGGAGCACGATATTCGACAGCGACAGCGTGAACTGGACCACCAGCGGCGAGACGATATTGGGCAGCAGGTGGGTGAAGGCGATGCGCCGCGGGCTGGCGCCTGCGGCGCGGGCGGCCTCGATGAACGGCAGATGCATCAGGCGGCGCACGTCGCCACGCACGATCCGGGCATATTGCTCCCAGCCGGCGAGGCCGAGGACGATGACCATCACCTGAAGCGAGCTGCCGAAGATCGCCAGCGTGAACAGCGCGATCAGCGTGAAGGGCACCGCTATCTGGGTGTCGACCGCCGAAATGATCGCGGCATCGGTGCGTCCGCCGACCACGCCTGCCAGCAGACCGAGCAGCCCGCCCACGAGAAGGCCCAGCAGCGCGCCGAGGATCGCCAGCATCAGCGTCAGGCGCAGACCGTGCAGGCTGCGCGAGAGGACATCGCGGCCCAGCTCGTCCGTGCCCAGCGGATAGGCGACCTTCGCACGATCAAAACCGATCGGCGGGCGCAGCCGCGAGAGCAGGCTCTGCGCATTGGGATCATGCGGCGCGATCAGCGGGCCGAGGAAAGCCATGAGCAAGAGGGCCAGCCCGACCGCGAAGGCGACTTTCTGGATCACGTTGGTGCCGGTCCAAAGGCGGTGTAGGGCCGAAGGCGCGGGAGTGTTGAGGGCCATGGTCATCGGATCACCCTTTGAGTTGATGGCGCAGGCGCGGATCGGCCCAGGCATAGGCAAGGTCGATGGCGGCGTTGATGAGGATGACGGCGATGGCGACGGTGATGACCCCGAACTGGAGCACCGGGTAGTCGCGCCGGATCGCCGAGGAGACGAGCAGGTCGCCGATGCCGGGCCAGGCGAAGATCGATTCCACCACCACCGAGCCGGAGGCGGCGAGCCCCGCGATCTGAAGACCGATCACCGACAGGAGCGTGATCGAGGCGTTGCGCAATCCGTGGCGCAGGATCACCGCGCGCTCGGGCAGGCCCTTGGCGCGGGCGGTGCGCATGAAGTCCTGCCCCAGCACATCGAGCATGGCGTTGCGGGTAAAGCGCGTGAGCGCGGCGATCAGCACGCCCGACATCGCCAGCGTCGGCATGATGAAATGCAGCGGCGTTCCGTTGCCCACCACCGGCAGCCAGTTCAGCCAGTAGGCGAAGACCAAGACCATCACCACGGCGAGGATGAAGTTGGGCACTGCATAGCCGAGGAAGGCCACGACCATCGCCGCGCTGCCCAGCCAGTGCTTGCGCCAGATCGCGGCGATCATGCCCAGCGGGAGCGACACGACGAGCGTGAGCCCGATCGCCGACAGGAGGAGCTGCGCCGAGGGCCACAACCGCTCCGCCACGATCTGGATGACCGGTCGGCGCTCGATGAAGGACAGCCCGAAATTCCCGTCGAGGAAGGCGCGCAGGAAAGCGAAGTACTGGTCCCAGAGCGACCGGTCGAGCTCGTAATAGCGGATCAGGATCTCGCGGTCTTCTTGGGTCATGCCCTCGCCCGCGAGGAAATCGATGGCGTTTCCCGACAGGCGTGTGGCGAAGAACACAAGCGTGACGATGACGAAGAAGGTCAGCGCCATCCGGACGAGGGTGCGCAGGGTGTAGCTCAGCATGTCACGATCTCCTGTGCGAGGGTCACGCCACCCGGCCGGGCGAGCAAGACGAACTCGACCCCGGCGGCGGCGGCCGCGCGGCCATCCGTTTCGGGCGTGTCGCCAAGGAAAACCGCCGCGCCCGGCGCGACCCCGGCGCGGGACAGCGCGGCGTGAACCAGATCGGGGGCGGGCTTGGCGAGGCTCGATGCGGTGGCGGCGGGCACGGCGGCGCGTGCCGCGGCCCAAAGTGCGCCGGTCTCGGGTCGGGGCGTGCCGTCGGGGCCGGGATGGAACGTGTCGGGATTGCTCAGCAGCACGGGCAGGCCCCGCGCGGCCATCGCGGTGAGTTCCGTCAGGTCGGCGAAGCTGAAACCGGTGTCGCGCGCCAGAAGGACCAGCTCGGGCTGCGCCCGGTCGGGCACAAGTCCCAGCTTGCGCGCCAGCGTGACAAGCGGCGGCGCGGCGAAAAGTGCGACCCGCGCGCCGGGGCGACGGCGCTGCAGATTGCGGAGCGTTTCCTCCCCCGCCAGCACCATGCGCTCGGCAGCTACCGCGAGCCCCATCATGCCGAGCCGGGCCGAGAGGTGCTCGGCAGTGTCGGTGGAATTGTTCGAGACGACCCAAAGCCGCTCGCCGCAGCGCTCGATCAGCTCGGGCACGCCGGGCAGCACGCGGTCCCCAGCGATCAGACAGCCATCGAGATCGGCCAGAACCGCAGCACGTTCGGGGAGCGGCCCTGACAGGAACTCGGACAATCCGACAGGCTGGGTCATGGGCAAATCCTCTCCGTTCGGGGCCTCGGCCCCGTTCGCGCGATGCGCGTCTTTTCATGCGGTGATGGGGCGTCGCCCCGGACTGCTCACGGTTTGACGAGTTTCTGTGACGTGGATGTTACATCTGCAAGCTAAGCCGTCGGATGATGCAAGCTTCGGTTGGATCTTTGGCGAGCGCCCTGTCGCTTTCCCGCCTCCGCTCGGTGACTGCGGTCGCCGAGGAGGGCTCTTTTTCGGCTGCTGCGCGCCGGTTGGGGGTGTCGCACTCCGCAGTCGCGCAGCAGATTCGCGATCTCGAGACCGCCTTTGGCGTGCGGCTGTTCGACAAGCTCAACGGAACCCTCTGTGCCACGCCGCTGTGCGAGCAGCTTTGCGACATCGGCGCCCGGATGCGCGAGGCCGAACATGACGCGCTGCGCATCCTCGAACGCCGGGGCCCGACCGGCAGGCGCAGGCTGCGCGTCGGTCTGGGCAATTCGATGCCGGGCATCGCGATCGTCCACCAGCTGCTGCGCCAGCACCCCTCGCTGACGGTCTCGGTGGAAAGCGGCTCGCATCAGGACATTCTCGCGGCCCTGCTGCGGCGCGAGGTGGATGTCGCGGTGCTGCCCGATCTGCCGAACGATCGCCGATTCCGCACCGCGCGGGTGCTGTCGCAGGAGGTGGTGGGCATCGTCTCCGCCGACAGCCCGACCGGATTGCGTGACGAGGTCAGTCTGGAAGAATTGGCGCGGCTGCCGCTGATCTTCCGCTCGCAGGGGTCCTCGACCCAGAAGGTCGTCGACCGCGCCTTCCGTGCGACCGGCCTGTCCCCCGAGCCGCAGCTGATCGCCGACACCCGCGACGCCGTCTATGAGGCGGTGGCGCTGGGGATCGGCGTCGGCTTCATGTGGCGCTTCGGCACTTACCGAACCGATACGGTGCGCAGGCTGCTGATCCGCGACATCCGGTCAACGGTGGACGAGGTCGTGTTCGCCCTGAAGGACGAACGGAACGAGTTAATTGAGCTGTTCTTCAACGCCGCCAGCCAGATCGATCCGGCCGGGGCCGCTGGCGCGGAGGTCATTCGAGACTAGGTACGCCGACGCCGAAGCGACGTGGCCTAGACCGCCGCCGCGACGCTCTCGGGAAACAGATTGCCTGTCCCGAAGCTTTTCACGCACCCGTCGTCCTCGCGCATCAGGAACAGGGCGTCGAGCCCGCGTTTTCTCGCAACCTCCAATCCCTTCTCCGGGCCAAGCACCATAAGCGCGGTGGCCCAGCCGTCGGCCTCGGCGCAACTGCGCGCGACCACCGTCACGGAGGCAGGCGATGCCAGCAAGGGCGCGCCGCGCACACGATCCATCGTATGCGAGAGCCTGCGCGCGCCGAGGTCGATCCAATGACGATAATCGCCGGAGGTCGCGACGGACGCATTCTCGAGCGCGAGGATCGAATGCGGCGTGCGGCGCAGCGGATCGGGGCTCTCGACCGCGATCGTCCACGGGCTGCCATCGGGCCTGAGCCCCGTGGCCCGCATTTCGCCGTCGATCCCGACAAGACCGGCTTCGATCCCCTGCGCGGCCAGCGTCTCGGCGAGGCGATCCACGCCGTAGCCTTTCGCGATCCCGTTCAGGTCCAGCACCGCGGGGCCGCTTTTGCGCACCCGGTCATGGTCGATCTCGAGCCATTGATCTGCGGGCTGCCGCGGCACGCTCATCGCGGCGCGGATCGCCTCGGGGGACGCATCGTCGGGACCGAAGCCCCAAGCCGTGACCGCATCTCCGAGCCCGATATCGAACGCGCCGCCCGAGGCTTTGCCGATCTCGAGCCCGAGACGAAGCACTTCGGCCAAACGCCCGGGCACCTTCAACCATTCGCCTTCTGCAGCCGCGTTGAGCCGCATCAGGTCGCTGTCCGGTTTCCACGTGGACATCTGCGCATCCACCTCCGCAACCGCCGCCTGAAGCGCGGCTTGGATCGGCGCTGGATCGCGCTCGGGCGGTGCGAAGAACAGGGCGGTCCAGCGGGTGCCCATGGTCGCGCCGTGCAGGGCGTGGCGCAGCAGATCAGAAGATGTCTTCGACATACCGTCCCTCCGTTTTCAGTTTGGTCGCACTCAGGCCCGAAGCCGCGAGGATGTCATGCAGGGCATCGGCGACACCCGCCGCCATGTCCCGCCCGCCGCACACCATGATCCGCGCGCCGCTCTGCACGAGCCGGACCAGTTCGGGAGCATCGGCGCGCATCGCATCCTGAACGTAGCGCGGTCGCTGGCCGCGCGAGACCGAGGTCACGAGCCGC
>NZ_DFRG01000024.1:0-8344 GCF_002378135.1 Thioclava sp. UBA3469 | reverse complement strand
CACGAGCCGCGACAGACGGCCTTCGTCCTTCCACCCGCCGATCTCCTGCGCATAGAGGAAATCGCTTTGCGGATCGCGCATCCCGAAGAAGAGATGGATCGGGCGCCTTTGCTCGTTTTCGCGCACGAAGCCCACCAGAGGGCCGATCCCCGTGCCCGCGCCGATCAGGATCAGTGGCGCGCGCGAACGGTCCGGCCGGAAGGCGGGGTTGCGTCGGACGAAGGCGCGGACGCTCTCGCCGGGTTCGAGCGCCGTCAGTTGGCCCGAGCACAACCCGCCGGGATGCTTCTTGACGACGATCTCCAGAAACCCGTCGCGGCGCGACGACGCGAGCGAATAGAGGCGCGGAGTCGGCGACCCTTCGGGCAGTATCCCGATCAGATCTCCTGCGGCAAACCGCGTAAAACCCGCCCCCGTCAGCCGCTGCCAAAACGTGGCGCGCGGCAGCGAAAAGCGCAGGATCGACGTCGGCGCCTGCACGTCCGCCCCATAATCGCGCCGCGACTGGAGCGTGAGGTCGGTCGTGGCAGGGGGGGTCGGTTGGTGGTGCAGTTCGAGCGCGATCCCGAGCACCGCACCCAACGCCTGCCCCCAGCGCGCGAAGGCCTGCGGCGACTGACGGTCGATCGTGTCATAGGGCAGCAGAACCGGCCAACCCTTCGCATCCACCGCCTCGGCAATCGTCTGGGCGTAGGCGCAATAGGCAGGGAAACTCCGGTCCCCGAAACCGAGCACGGCAATCGGGATATCCAGCGCATCGGAGCAGGCGTCGAGTTTCGTCAGGAAGCCTTTCGCGGAACTGGGCTCTGCCCCGTCGCCATAAGTCGCCGCGAGCACGATGATCCGATCGGCCCGGGCGTAGCGCTCGGGGACGAAGGACGACATCGGCGCGATATGAACACTCTGGCCCGCCGCACGGAGCGCTGCATGCAGGGTCGTGGCAAAGCCCCAGGTACTGCCGCTTTCACTGCCGACAAGGAGGATCGTCTCCGCGCGCGGGGCTGGCTGGTTGTCCCGGATGCGCGGGCGGCCGCGCCGACCCGCAAGCCAGATCGTCAGGCCGGTGAGGCCCAAGACAGGCACGCCCAGCGCCATGAGGCCGAGCACCGCGCCAAGCAGCGCCGCCCCCTGCCCCGTATGCAGCGTGTAGATGGTTTCCGAGACGCGTTGCCATGCGGTCAGGTCCGCCCAGGCGAGCACCGCGCCGGTGCCCTGATCGAGATAGCCGGTGCCGCGATCGGTCTTCAGCGTGAAAACATCGGTGGCATCCCCGTCATAGGGGAAGCTCAGACTCCGCAGTTCCGTGACGGGCGTGTCGCCGAGCATCGCAAGACCGGCAAGCGGCACGTCTGTTTGACCGCTCACCTCGGCGGGGATGCCGAGCGAGGGCCCGCCATCGGGGATCAGCTCGAAGGTCGAGGCCGTCATCCACAAGGAGGTGGCGGAGGAGAGAAGCAGGCCGATCACCGCGATGCGCGCGATCTCGACGTGGAGCCGACCGGCGAGCGGCCCGCGCAAACGCGAGAACCAGTTCCGCCAGCCGCCAACTCGCCGCGCGACGAGCAGGACGCCGGAGACCAAGAGCACCAGCATCGCGACGGAGCCCAGCGCGCTTGCGACGCGGCCGGGATCGCCGAGAAAGAGGGAGCGGTGAAGGTTGGTCAGCCAACGCTGAAAGGCATTCGGATCAGCCGATGCGACGCCGCGGCCCGTGGTGGGATCTATCACCGCCGCGCCGGGCTGTCCGGCTTCGAACCAGTAGGCCGTGATCTGCCCCGAGGGTGCGCGCCGGATCTGTTCGAGACCCGGATAGATCGTCTGGATGCGCTCGGCGAGGGCCGCGACGCTGAGCTCCGCCCCCGCCTGCGGTGCCGCGATCCGCTCCGCAACCGGAAAGACCGCGAGCACCGCGCCGCTGAGCGCCAGCACCGTGACAAGCGCCAGGGCGATCAGCCCCGGCCAGCGATGAAACGCGCGGATCATGGCCTGTCACCTCACATGTCGTAGGTGAAATCGGCGACGTAGCGACGCCCCGGAACCGGCGTGCCCGCGCCCTCGGTCGTCAGCGGCACGGCGATCTCGTTGGGGCTGTCGCGCATGTCCTCGACTGCGGCGTCGATATGCAGCGTGTAGCCGGCATCGAAGAGCGCATCCGCAAGATCGAGCGTGATCTCGAGCGTCCGGCCCGCGCCGACGCTTGCGCCGGTGATGCCGTTGATCTGCGCCGGATCACCCCCGGTTGCGCGATACCAGTCGTTGAGATGCTCGTAATATTTGGACTTGCCGCCCGCCATCCAGAGGCTGCCCGCATAGGCGCCCGACGGGTCGGTGACATAGAGCGCGAGATAGGCGCCATCGCCACCGTAGTTATTCAGCGTGGTCTTGAGCGTGACGGATTGCGCGGATGCGAGCGCGGGAATGGTCAGCGCCGTGCTCAGCGCCAATGTTGCAAGAAGAGACTTCATTTCGGGAATCCTTGTTTTGGGGAGGAATGCGGCGGCGGCTCAGTTCACCTGAACCTTGGGCGGAGCACCGTCACCGAAGAGGCCGTTTTTCGGCGGGGCGACCGTGCCGGCGGGGGCCGGGTTGCGCGCCGATGCGCCGTAGTCGTCATCATCGTCGTCTTCGTCATCGTCATCGTCGTCATAGTCCGACGTGATTAGGCGCTGCGTCGCTGGATCGATCTTGGCTTCGATTTTCCGCCCGTCGCGGTCGCGGCCCTCGATCTCGTATCGGCCGTCTTCCATCTCGATTTCGTGGACAGTCCAGCCGTTCTCGCGCGCGATCTGCATCACAGCGTCGCGGGACATTCCTTCGCCGCGCGAAGACTTTCTGTAGTCGTCGTCGGCCAGAGCCATCCCCGCAGGCAGCAGGGCGATGAGGGGAAGTGCGGTCAGGATCTTTCGCATGGCAGGGTCTCCTTTTTCATCTGCTAGCGACAATCTGGGCCGCGGACCTGAGCGCTTCCTGACGGGCGGAGAGTTTCCGCTTCAGCTTCGCGTCAGGAAAAAGGCCCCGCCTTTTGAGGGCGGGGCCAGGTGAGGCCGCGGGACAAACGGCCTTGGCGATGTGATCGGGAACGGTCAGGCGATATCGCCGGGCTCAGGCCCACGCTTGTCGCCGGTCAGCATCGACCGCGCGAGGTTTTCGCGATGCCTGAAGGAGGCCAGAACCACACCGGCGACATGCAGCGCCACGAGCAGCAGGACCAGATTGGCGAGAACCTCGTGCAGCTCTTCCAGCGCCTCGTTGCCTTCGCCTTCCGCGCCCTCGCCATATTCACCGTATTCGCCATCCTCGTCCGCGAAGGCGGGGGTCACGATCTGCGGCAGCGCGGGAAGCATCGCCACGCGCGTGGGTTCCGCCATCAGCCAGCCGGTAAAGGCAGTGCCCGAAAGCGAGATCAGCAGCGCCACGATCATCAGCGCCCCGGCAGGGTTGTGGCCGAGATAGCGACGCTCTTTGCCGCGCAGCATGTCGCCAAGATAGGACAGCGTCTGCCCGGGCCCTCTGAGGAACTGGGCGAACCGGGCATAGCGCCCGCCCACGACCCCCCAAACCAGCCGGAACGCGACCAGCCCGGCGACGGTGTAGCCTGCGATCTCATGCACCGGCTGCAACTCGTCGGCCGTGAACCATGCCGTGGCAAAAGCCGCGACGAGGCCCCAGTGGAAAATCCGCACCAGCGGATCCCAGACCCGCACCCTGCCCCCGGAGCTACCGCCGGAATTCGTCGTGTCGTGAAATGCTGCGTCAGTCATGTTTGTCTCCTTCACGATCTTCGCGGGACCGACCATGTTCGTCGCCCTCATATTCGACCTCGAGAATCTGGAGCGTCGAAGGATGAACCGTCACTTCGAGCTGGCGGCCCTGCGCGTCGGTGCCGTCGATCTCGTAGCAGCCGTCATCGATCTTGATGCGGCGCACCGTCCAGCCGTTCTCTTCGGCGAGTTGGGCCACGGCATCGCGCGGCTGCCAATCCGCCATCGGCACGAAACAGTCGTCATCGGCCAGAGCCATTCCAGCCGGAAGCGCCGCGAGAAAGGCGAGAATTGTCACTGTCTTCTTCATGGGCCAAACTCCTGTTCGCGGCCAACTCTGCACCTTTCATGGGCGATCAATCTGACGGGAACCTGAAGCCGCATCGCGCGCAGCGTCAGCTTGGTGTCAGCCGGGCAGGTAAAGACTGGGCAACGGATAAGAGATGGGACCAACATGCGCATCCTGCTGATCGAGGACGACACTATTCTGGGCACCGCGGTGCGCGACCAGATCGCGAGCGATGGCCACTCGGTGGATTGGGTCACGCGTCTCGATGAGGCGGGCGCGTCGGTCCGCAGCACCGGCTATGATCTTGTCCTGCTCGATCTCATGCTCCCGGATGGCCGCGGCATCGGCTTTCTCAAGTCGCTGCGCAGCCGGGGCGATGTGACCCCCGTGATCATCATGACCGCCCTCGATCAGGTCTCGGACCGGATCGAGGGGCTGAACGCGGGCGCCGACGACTATCTGGTGAAGCCCTTCGACCTCGCCGAACTCTCCGCGCGCATCGGGTCGGTCGCGCGGCGCTACAGCGGCAACCCGAACCCCATCGTGACACATGCCGGGCTCGAGATCGACCTCGCCGCACGCAGCATCCTGCGCGACGGCAAGCCCGTGCAGCTGACTGCGCGCGAATGGGCCCTGTTCGAGGCGTTCCTATCGCGCCCCGGCCAATTGCTGTCCAAAGCCCAGCTCGAAGAGAAGCTCTACGCCTTCGATGCAGAGGTGGAGAGCAACACGATCGAGGTCCATGTCAGCCGCCTGCGCAAGAAGCTTGGCGCCCATGTGATCGAGACTGAACGCGGTCTCGGCTACAGGCTGGGCAAGGCATGAGATTACCCCGAAGCCTTCAGGCCCGTCTGGGGCTTTCGCTCGGGGTCGTTCTGGCGCTGATGTGGATCGCGGCGGCGACGGTCACCGCGCTGATCGTGCGCAAGGAGATGAGCGAGGTCTTCGACTCCACGCTTCAGGAAACGGCGCAGAGGATCCTGCCCCTCGCGGTGATGGACATCGTGAACCGCGACGGCAACAACACGACGCAGCGCCTTGCAAGGCTGCGCAACCACGAGGAATTCTTCACCTATATCGTGCGGGACGCGGAGGGGCACATTCTTCTACAGTCCCATGCGGCCGATCCGTCCGTCTTCCCCGCCTATGACGGCCGGGGGTTCAGCCAGACGGCCACCCACCGGCTCTATAGCGATGCCGCCCTTCAGGACACGATCCGGATCACCGTCGCGGAACCGCTCGCACATCGGGCGAAGGTCGCGCGAGAGGTAGAGCTTGGCCTTGGCCTGCCGCTGCTGATCGTGATCCCGCTCGCCTTCGCGGCGGTCGTGCTGGCGGTGCGGACCAATCTCGGGCCGCTGCGGCGGTTCCGAACCAGTCTCGAGGCGCGCAACGCCCGCGACCTCACCCCCATTCCGACCGACGATCTGCAGACCGAGATCTCCCCGGTCGCCGCCACGCTCAACAATCTTCTGGGGCGGTTGCGCGAAGGGTTCGAGGCCGAGCGAAGCTTCGCCTCCAACGCCGCGCATGAATTGCGCACGCCCCTTGCGGGCGCCATTGCGCAGACACAGCGGCTGAGCGCGGAAACCACCGACCCGGTCGCGAAGACACGCGCCGCCGATATCGAGGCGACGCTGAAAAGGCTCACGCGGCTCTCGGAACGTCTGCTGCAACTCGCCCGCGCGGAAGGCGGGCCTTTGCGGCTGGAGCACAGCTCGGATCTGCGCGTTGCCGCCCGCCTGATCGTCGAAGACCTCGCGCGCGGCTTCGATCCCGGGCGTATCGCTCTGGAGCTGCCGGACACGCCTGTCATCTCGGATCTCGACCCCGATGCTTTCGGTATCCTGTGCCGAAACCTGATCGAGAACGCGCTGAAGCATGGGGCGCAGGACGAACCGGTCACGGTGCGCCTGACTGCGAAAGGCGTTTTCACCGTGACGAATGCCGGGCCGGTCATTTCGCAGGAGACGCTCGCGCGCCTGACCGCGCGGTTCGAGCGCGCCGGCAGCACGAATGACGGCAGCGGATTGGGCCTCGCCATCGTCGCCGTCATCGCGGAGCGGATCGGAAGCCCGCTCTCGCTGACATCGCCGCCGCACGGACGCGACTCTGGCCTCGAGGTCCGCCTACAGCTGCCGCTGAGTGCAGCGGCGTCCTGACGAGCCACGCGCCGACCCCCGTCACGTTCCGAGGGGCGCGCGCGGTTCCGAAGCGCGTCTTGTTCAGTGTCACTTGCCGGACCACGTTCGGCTGATAGTCTGGAAAAATGACCGACGCGGACACGATGACTGCGGTGCTTTGCGACCGCTATGGAGCGCCTGACACGCTTTGGCTGGACGAAGTGCCCATCCCGGCGCCCGCACCGGGCGAAATCCGGGTGCGCGTGCATGCCGGAACGGTGAACCGGACCGACACGGCCACGCTGCGCGGCCATCCCTTCTTCGCGCGGGCGATGACGGGGCTCTTGCGACCGAAGATGCCCACGCTCGGGATGGATTTCGCCGGCGTGGTCGACGCCTTGGGCGATGGCGTGAGCGCCTTCCGGCCCGGGGAGCGGGTGTTCGGCCTGTCGCCCGAGAGGTTCGGAGCCCATGCCCAATATCTCTGCCTGCCCGCCGATGGACCGTTGGCGCGGATCCCGGGCGATCTCGCCTTCGACGAGGCTGTGGTGGGCGAAGGCGCCTGGTATGCCGACGCGACCACCAGCCTGCTGTCCGAGGGCGCCCGCTGCCTGATCTACGGCGCCTCCGGCGCCATCGGCTCGGCGGCGGTGCAGCTTGCCAAGGTGCGCGGGGCGCATGTCACGGCGGTCGTCGGAACCCGTCACCTCGAATTGGCCCAGAGCCTCGGGGCCGACCGGGTGGTGAATTACGAGACCGAGGATTTCACCGCGATCGGCGAGCGCTTCGATCTTGTCATGGACGCGGTGGGCAAGACCTCGTGGCGCGCCTGCCGCCCGCTGCTGACGCCCGACGGCATCTTCACGGCGACCGATCTGGGACCCGGCTGGTCGCACCTGTTCCTCTCCGGATGGTGCGCGCTTACCGGCAGCAAGCGCGTGCGGCTCCCCTTTCCCGAAAATGCCCCCGGTTTCGTGCGACGCCTCGCCGGGCTGATGGCCGAGGGGCGATTCCGGGGCGTCTTCGACCGGCGCTATCGACTGGACGAGATCGTCGAGGCCTTCCGCTATGCAGAGACCGGGCAGAAGACCGGGATCGTGAGGATCGACATTCCCTAGGATCAGGACGGGCGGATCACGATCTTGCCCCTGACCTCGCCATGACCGGTGCGCGCCAGTGCCTCCGGCAGCTCGACCAGCGGCAGCTCCGCCTCCAGATGCGGCGCGATACGCCCCGCCTTTGCCAGCGCCGCCACACGCGCGGTCAGTTCGCGCCCCGAGGGCACCATCAGCATTCCGATCGACTTGTGCCGCCCGCGGTAGATCGCCCCACCGAGCAGGAGCGACAAGAGCACGCGGACCTCGCCGCCGACCGCCCGGTAGATACCGCCCGGCGCGAGCGCCTTCGCGATACGGCGTGGCCCGCGGGTCGCCACCATGTCGAGGATGCGATCCCAGGTGGCCCCGGTCTCGGTAAAGTCCTGCGCGCGATAGTCGATCACCTCGTCGGCACCGAGCGCGCGCAGCCAGTCGACCTTGCCGCCATTGTCGACAGCGCTCACGAAGGCCCCCGCCTGCTTTGCCAGTTGCAGCGCCATGGTGCCCGAACCACCCCCGGCCCCGTTGATCAGGAGCCTGTCCCCTGCCGTGACATTTTCGGTCCCCGCGACGGCGATGCCGCCCGCCTGCGGCAAACAGGCGGCGACCGCGTCGGACAGGCCCTCGGGCACCTTCACCATCAGTTCAGAGGGCACGCAGACATATTCGGCGAAGCCGCCGCGGGTCATGACGACGTCCCCCATGACCCGGTCGCCGATTGCGAAGCCGGGAGTGTCGGGACCGAGCTTGTCGACGATCCCCACGACATCCGAGCCCAGCACCGGTTGCTTCGGCCGCCAATACCCGCCGACCATTCGCGCGTAGAACGGCGCACCCGTGAGATATTCCCAATCCGACAGGTTCACCGCGCAGGCGCTTACCCGGAGCCGAAGCTGGCCTTTGCCCGGTTCGGGCACCGGCAGGTCCGCAAGCCGCAGCTGCTCGGCCCCGCCGTAGCGGTGATAGGTCATGGCTTTCATTTGCCGGGTCCGGGGGGATCGGTGAACACACGGACCAGCATCGTGCCGACGATCCAGACCCCCAAGGTCCAGACGATCGTGGCGCCGGGGCTCA
>NZ_DFRG01000051.1:1151-12353 GCF_002378135.1 Thioclava sp. UBA3469 | reverse complement strand
TCGCCGACGAGCCCACCGGCAACCTCGACACCAAACGCAGCGTCGAGATCATGAACCTGATGCAGGACCTCAACCGCGAGTCCGGGCTGACCATCGTAATGGTCACACATGAGGAGGACATGGCCGCCTATGCCTCCCGCCTCGTCGTCTTCACCGATGGCCGCGTCGTGCGCGACGAGAAGATGCACGAAGGAGCGCTGTGATGCTTTGGGAAACCATCCGCCTCGCGCTGACCGCGATCATCCGCAACGCGCTTCGGTCCTTTCTCACCGTGCTGGGCGTGGTGATCGGGGTTGCCGCCGTCATCGCGATGGTGACCGTCGGACAAGGCTCCTCCGAACAGGTCTCTGCCAATGTGGAATCGCTCGGCACGAATGTGCTGGTCCTGCGCTCGGGGGCGCGGATGATGGGGCCCGGATCGCGCGATACCGCCCCGCCCTTCAAGCTTTCGGATGCAGACGCGCTGGAGGACCTGAGCAGCCTCTCGGCCGTCGCGCCTGTCGTCTCGACCGCAGCCACGGCGGTCTTCGGCAACAACAATCGCACGACATCGATCACCGGCACGACGTCGCCCTATCTCGAGATCGGAGGCTGGACGATCGCGCTCGGGCGCAGCTTCACCCCGGCGGAGGACCGCAGCGGCGCCAATCTTTGCATCATCGGCGAGACCGTGCGGACAACCCTGTTCGGCGCGACCGATCCGACCGGCGAGAAGATCCGCATCAAGTCGATCTCCTGCGAGGTGATCGGCGTGCTGAAGTCCAAGGGCGCCGGGTCCTTCGGGCAGGATCAGGACGACCTCGTGCTGATGCCGGTCCGAACGGTGCAAAGGCGGCTGATGGGCAGTCAGGACGTCTCTTCGATTTCGCTTCAGGTGGCCCGAACGGCCTCTGTCGAGCGGGCGACCTCCGATATCGAGGCCCTGATGCGCGAGCGCCGCCGCATCGCCATCGGCGAAGACGACGACTTCTCGGTCTTCGACATGGCCGAGCTGAGTTCGATGCTGAATTCGGTCAATTCGGTTCTTACCGGCCTGCTCTCCTCCGTCGCGGCGGTCAGCCTGCTCGTGGGCGGGATCGGCATCATGAACATCATGCTCGTCTCGGTGACCGAGCGCACCCGCGAGATCGGCATCCGCCTCTCGGTCGGCGCGCAGGCGCATCAGGTTTTGATGCAGTTTCTGGTCGAGGCGGTGGTGCTGTCGGTTCTGGGCGGGATCATCGGGATTCTCTTCGGCCTCGGCCTCGCCTATGTCGCGGCGCAGATCATGGCGATCCCCTTCTCGCCCAGCCTGAACGTCATCGCCCTCGCCTTCGGCTTCTCCGCGGTGGTGGGGATGGTCTTCGGCTACTTTCCTGCGCGGCGGGCGGCACGGCTCGATCCGATTGACGCCCTGCATTATCAGTAGATGTCAGGCACAAAAAAGCCCCCTGCCACGGAGGACAGGGGGCTTCGGGATCATGTATCGTCGAAGATGATCAGGCGTTGTTGTCGACCACGACGATCAGATTGCCTTCGGCGTTGATATACGCGGCAGCGACATCCTCGGGCGTGTAGTCGGTGCCATCGAAGACGCTGGACGGAAGCTGGCTGTAATCGGCATCCACGTCAGCGCCCATTGCGTTCTCGAGAGCCGCGGAGCCGTTCTCGGCGCCTTCGCCCTTCAGATCGGACAGAGCGACGATCTTGGCTTCGCCATCGGTTCCCACTTCATAATCGGCGAACTGGTCGGTGGACGCAGCGCCATTGGCCTGAAGGTCCGCGACGAGCTGACCATAGGTCTTCACCGACCCATCTTGGCCCATTCCACCATTCGAGCCCGCAGTCGTTGCGGCGTCCGTCGATGCGCCCATATCCGCGCTTGCGCCGACATCAGCGCCTGCAGCCTGCGCCGAGACCGATGCGCCAGCGTCCGTTCCGGTGGAGACGTCAGCCTGAGCCAGGGCCGCAACGGGCGCGGCAGTGGCCAGAATACCTGCGAGAGCGATCGACTTGATGGTGTAGGTCATAGTGTTCTCCTTGCATTTCATGCGCCGACCGTCAGCCGGCAGACAGAGAACACTGCAGAAAGATCACCGTTCCTGAGCGCGAGCAGGCTCGGAAAAACTCTGCTCAAACGTCGAAAATCGTGAGCGCGATAATGCCAAGGAACAAAGCGACGGGCTCTTGGGCCGGAACACGGAGTTATGTCAGAGATTCGAACCACGTTCGAACCTGCGCGAGACCGTCGGTGGCACAGGTTGGAAAGCTGGAGGAAACCGAAACGCAGCCTGACGCGCCAGCTTCTTTCACGTGGAATGCGCGGGGTCGCGGTGCGGAAAAGCTCCCCCTTAGCCGGGACAGCTTTCGCCGCTGGCGCAGGTATTCAGTGCGTCCAGTTCGCGCGGCGGTCGGTCGCGAAGTTCTCGCCATAGCCGCGGGCACGGACATTCGGGGCGCGCTTATGCGGCTCCGTCACGACGTAATCTATGCCCTTTTCCTTGGCATAGGCTTCGGCGGCCTCGCGGGTCTCGAAGCGCAGCCGCACTTGGGCCTGCGTGTCGTTGGAGCTGGTCCAGCCCATCAGCGGGTCGATCTCACGCGCGTCGGAGGCGACATAGTCGAGATACCAGAACCGCGTCTTCGCGGTGCCCGATTGCATGGCGTTGCGGGCGGGTTGGTAGATGCGCGCGCGCATGGGCAAACTCCTCTGCGATACCTCTCGCTTTTCTTAGTGCATCTGAGCCAAATCGCAAGCCCCGGAGCGCAAAGCCGAAAGAGGCGAGGCGATTGTGCATGACATGCCGGACCCTTCGATGACGCCGCCGCCCTCCCTGCCCGAAGGATACCGAAAGCACCGGTAAGATGAGGAACTGCCGACCGGCTGGGGAGCAAGGGGTGGGGGGTGGTGCGCCGGCCGGCAGTCTGATGCTGCTTGCAAAAGGCAAGATGCGCGCGCCCCGCCGCGAATTCAAGCCAAACAGAGACGCAAGCCACTGTTAAATATAGACAATTCGAAACTCCGCGTTAAGCCTTCCGTAACGCCCTTCGCAAACCCTTGAATGCGAACGAAAAGAGGACAACTTTGGGGGGCAAGCAAAAGGTCTGCGCGATGCCTCACAACAATACCAATCTGCCCTCCGAACGCCCCGACGTGCTCACCCGCCCCAAGCTGGAAGGCGGCAAGCGGTTCGTGATGCAGACTCAGTTCAACCCGGCTGGCGACCAGCCGACCGCGATCGCGGAGCTATCCTCCGGCGTCGAGGCGCAGGAACGCGATCAGGTGCTGCTGGGCGCGACGGGTACGGGCAAGACCTTCACCATGGCCAAGGTGATCGAGGAAACCCAACGCCCCGCGATCATCCTCGCGCCGAACAAGACGCTGGCCGCGCAGCTCTACGGTGAGTTCAAGAGCTTCTTCCCCGACAACTCGGTGGAATATTTCGTCTCCTATTATGACTACTACCAGCCCGAAGCCTATGTGCCGCGCTCGGACACCTATATCGAGAAGGAATCGCAGATCAACGAGCAGATCGACCGGATGCGTCACTCTGCCACCCGGGCGCTTCTGGAGCGTGATGACGTGATCATCGTCGCCTCGGTCTCGTGCATCTACGGTATCGGCTCGGTCGAGACCTATTCGGCGATGACGCAGGACCTCAAGACCGGCGATCTGATCGAACAGCGCAAGTTCATCAACGAACTGGTGGCCCAGCAATACAAGCGCCTCGATGCGGCCTTCCAGCGTGGCGCCTTCCGCGTGAAGGGCGACACGGTCGATCTGTGGCCCGCCCACTTGGAGGACCGCGCCTGGCGCTTCTCCTTCTTCGGCGAAGAGCTGGAGGCAATCACCGAATTCGACCCGCTGACCGGGGCGAAGACCGACAGCTTCGATCAGATCCGCATCTATGCGAACAGCCACTACGTCACGCCGCGCCCGACCCTGCAGCAAGCGGCGAAGGGCATCCGCAAGGAGCTCGCGCTCCGGCTGAAGCAGCTGGAAGAGGAAGGCAAGCTGCTGGAGGCGCAGCGCCTTGAACAGCGCACCAATTTCGATCTGGAGATGCTGGAGGCGACCGGCGTCTGCAACGGGATCGAGAACTACTCGCGCTATCTCACGGGCCGCGCGCCCGGCGAGCCGCCGCCCACCCTTTTCGAGTTCATCCCCGACAACGCGATCGTCTTCGCCGATGAGAGCCACGTCACCGTGCCGCAGATCGGCGGCATGTATCGCGGGGACTATCGGCGCAAATTCACGCTGGCCGAACACGGGTTCCGCCTGCCGTCCTGCATGGATAACCGCCCGCTCAAATTCGAGGAATGGGACGCGATGCGCCCGCAATCGGTCTTCGTCTCGGCCACCCCCGCCGCGTGGGAGCTGGAACAGACCGGCGGCGTCTTCACCGAACAGGTCATTCGCCCGACCGGCCTTCTGGACCCGGTCGTGGAGATCCGCCCGGTCGAGACGCAGGTCGACGATGTGCTCGATGAAATCCGCACCGTCGCGGCGCGCGGCTATCGCACACTCGTCACCACGCTGACCAAACGCATGGCCGAGGATCTGACCGAATACCTGCACGAGCAGGGCGTTCGCGTGCGCTACATGCACTCCGACATCGACACGATCGAGCGGATCGAAATCCTGCGCGACCTGCGCTTGGGCGCCTTCGACGTGCTGATCGGGATCAACCTCTTGCGCGAGGGTTTGGACATTCCCGAATGTGGGCTTGTCGCGATCCTCGATGCCGACAAGGAAGGCTTCCTGCGTTCGGAAACCTCGCTGATCCAGACCATCGGTCGCGCCGCGCGGAACTCCGAGGGGCGGGTCATCATGTATGCCGACAGGATCACCGGCTCGATGCAGCGCGCGATGGATGAGACCGACCGCCGCCGCGCCAAGCAGATCGCCTATAATGAGGAACACGGTATCACGCCCGAGACGATCAAGAAGAATGTCGATGACGTTCTGGCCGGTCTCTATCAAGGCGACACCGACATGTCGCGCGTCACCGCCAAGGTCGATGCGGTCAAACCCGGCGCGAACCTGCAGGCGCATCTCGACGACATGCGCGCGAAAATGCGCAAGGCCGCCGAGGATCTGGAATTCGAGGAAGCCGCCCGCCTGCGCGACGAGGTGAAGCGCCTGGAGGCGGTGGACCTGGCCGTCCACGACGACCCGCTCGCGCGGCAATCGGCGGTTGAGGCCGCGAGCGAGGCGGCAGTCAAGGCGCAGGGCCGGTCGACGGCAGGACGGCCGGGTCAGCGCGGGGGTGTGAAGCGGAAGAAGGGTCGGTGAGGCGCGCCCGGTACATTGCCCTGAGCGCCTGGCTCGGTGTGATGACCGGACCGGCGCACGCCCAAATCCTTACTTGCGCCGCCCCACCCTTCGATAAGCCTCCCGAAATCGCAGCGCTCGTCACACAGCTGCGTCCCGCCCTCGACCGCTGGCCGAGCCTGCATGTCGCGCTCTTTCAAGACGCTGGCGAGCTGTGTCTCGCCGACACGCTGCACGATGCGCGGGGATATTTCGAGCCGCGCTCCTCCCGGCTCGTGATCGCCACCGACATGGGACCCGCCCTGCAAAAGGCAGTTCTGATCCATGAATTGCGCCATCTGGAGCAGAAATTCCACGGCTCCTGTCCCGATCCGAACCTGTCGATGAAGGAAAATGCCCGCGCGATCTTCGCGATGGAGGCGGACGCGACGACCTTCAGCCTCGCTGTGGCTTGGGATCTGCGCGAAGCCGGGATGCCCGACGCCTGGGACGCGCTTGCAGGATGGCCGATGCAGGACGATATCGCCGCAGCCTTCGAGACAGAAATGGGCCGCTCGGGCGACCTTATCAGCGCGGCCAGCGCCGCTTTCACCCAGTGGTACGCGAAAGATGCACGACGCGAGCTATACTACCTCGCGTCGTGCAGCGATTATCTCGAGTCCCGTGACCGGGAACACAGGATGCTCAGCTATGATCGGCTTTCCAGCAGCTTCTTCGACGCGCTTTGCCGGCTACCCGATGGCGAGGCCTACCCTTGCACAGAACCCGACAAATAGTGATCAGCCACCGCTGACCGTCAGGCCCAGCAGCCGCCATTGCTGCATCCCGCCACGATAGTAATAGATCTTCTCCGCCGGGAAACCGGCTTCGATCATGCGGCGGGCGGCAGTGGGTGACTGGCCGCACCACGGGCCGTTGCAGTAAAGCGCGACCGATTTCACGTCCTCGCCATCGCAGATGAAGCCCTCGAAATCGGGCTGACAGCCAAGCTCGCCCAGACGGTCGGGGGCTTCCATATAGGGAATATTAATCGCACCGGGGATCGCGCCGCCCTCGAAGTCGCGGGTCACCCGCCCGTCGACGACCACCACGTTGGGATCCTTGAGAAATTCCATCATCTCCAGCTCCCCCACCGGGGTCACGCCGGGGGCCGGGATCATCGGCTGGATGCAGAAGCTCGGACAGGGGCGCGAGGTCTTGGCCCAATCGCCTTCCAGCTTGTTCTCGTTATCCTGAATCCGCTTGATCTCGACCGGCCCCTTGGCAGTGTCGACCGTGACGGACATGACGTCGGGGCGAATATTGACTGGCTCCGCGAAAGCGGGCGCGGCAGAAAGCAGCGCGGCAAAAAGAATGAAACGCATGTTAACCTCCCTTTTTCGTGATCATAACACGACTGCCAGCCTTGTCGCCGGCAGTGTGGACCTTTAGCTCAACGAAATGAGAGCGATTTTGATCCTTGGTGCAGCGGTTTGGGCAGATGGCCTCCCCTCACCCAGCTTGCAGCGGCGCACCCGTCATGCGGCGGCGCTCTGGCACGAAGGCGCGGCGGAGCAAGTGATCTGTTGCGGGGGTGTCGGGCGGCATCCGCCGAGCGAGGCGGAGGTGATGTCCCGGATCTTGCGCGCGGAAGGCGTGGAGGCCGAGGCGATCTCTCTCGAAGATCGCTCGACCAGCACTTACGAGAATATCGGCTTCGCCCGGGCGCATCTGGAGAGCGACGAGGTGATCATCGTCACCGATCCCTATCACGCGCCGCGCGCGGTGATGATCGCGCGGCAGATGGGGCTGCGGGCGCGCGCGGACTGCCCGCCGCATCGGGCGAGCGCGAAGGCCCGCGCCCGCGAAGGGTTCGCCTACCTGAAGCTGGGATGGTGGCTGGTGCGCGGCGGGCCTTTGCCCTGAGGCGCGGCCCGCGTCAGTCGAGGATCATCTTGCCGATGACCAGCACAATAACCGCACCGACAAGCGCGATGGCAATGATCGCAAGCAGACCGCCCGCCGCAAGCACCGCCCCGCCCAGAAGGGCCACGATAAAGGGGGTGACGAGGGCGCCGACCACACCGATCGCCAGATAGGCGGCCTTGTGACGCCCGCCCGAGACGACGCTCGCGATCCAGCCCGCCAGAAGACCTGCGAGCACGAGAAAGATCAGGCCGACCGTGCCGATTGCTTGCAGAACGCTTTCCATGATGTCACTCTGATATGTCTTTTCACAACAACGCGAAGAGCGCCCGGAAGTTCCCTCTCCACGCGACCATTTCGGCAGCGCAGCAACGCCCCCGTCTGCCCGTCAGAAATCGGCGGAAACCTCGTACATCACCGGCTCGAAATTGCGGCACAGCGTGTAGATCACGCGGTTGCGCTCGATCATCTCGGGGCTGCGCAGCATCGCCTGATAGTCGCCCCGCTCGTTCCATTTCGAATAGGTCGCGATCCGCGTGCGCGCGTCGTTCATATGCAGGCCCGCGCCGATGAAACCGGGCGCTTTCGAGATCACCTCGGAATAGGCGGCTTGCAGCTTCTCCATCAACTCGTCGGCTGTGGCGGGCGTCATCTCGAAGGTGCAGATCACGGTCTGGCCTTTGAAATCGCTGGTAATCTCGGTCATGGGCGGTCCTCCTCGGCATCATGCTCGCACAGAAGCGCGCAGAAATCACCGCTCTTTTGCGGACCTGCGTCAGAGTGGCAGAAGCGCCAGCGCCGGGATCGCCACGATCAGCGCGATGCGGATCAGATCGGCGCCCACGAACCAGCTCACCGCGCCTCATCCTCAGAACGAATGTTTCTCGATCAAGGCACGGGCGGAGCTCAGCAACGTCTCACCCGGCACACCGTTTTCTTCCATCTCGGCAACCCATGCGTCGATCACCGGCTGCGAGGCGTCTTTCCAGATCGACGTATCCTCGGCCGGGATCGTGATGATCTCATTGCCCAGATCCATCGCGGCCTGACGCGAGGGGATATCCTCGGCCTGCTGCAGATGTCCCGCCTGCGCCGAGAACTCAACGCCCGAGACGCTGTCGATCGCGGCCTGCAGATCGGGGTCGAGCGCGGCGTATCGGTCCTTGTTCATCGCGAGAATGAAGCTCGCCGTGTAGATCGAGGGGCCAGCGAATTGCGTGTGATGATGGACCAGCTCGCCGATCCGCAGCGAGGCCGAGACCTCCCAAGGCAGGAGCGCCCCGTCGATCGTCCCGTGCGAGAGCGCCTCGGGCACAGCCGGGACCGGCATCTCGACAGCCGTCGCGCCGAAATGTTCAAGCAGCTTCGTCGTGACCCGCGACGGGCCACGCAGTTTCAGCCCTTCGAAATCGGGGATCGCGCGCACGGACTTGTTCGCGTGGATCACGCCCGGCCCGTGCACCCAGGTCCCCAGCAGGTGAATGTCGCGGAAATCCGTATCGACCATCTCCGCCTGCGCCAGCTCCCACAGCGCGGCAGACGCGGCCTCGGCCTCGGCGACCAGGAAGGGAAGCTCCATCACCTCGGTGCGCGGAAACCGCCCCGGCGTGTAGCCCGGCAGCGTCCAGACGATGTCGACAACCCCGTCAGTGACCTGATCGATAAGATCGGTCGGCTTCCCGCCAAGCTGCATCGAGGGGTAATGCTGGATGCGCACCCGGCCCTGCGACGCCTCTTCGACCGCCTTGATCCAAGGGGTGAGGATATGGGCGGGCACGAAGCTGGTCAGCGGCAGGAATTGATGCAGGCGCAGCGTGACCTCGGGCTCTGCGGCCAGCACAGGCGGCGCGGCCAAGGCGGCGGCACCGGCGGCAAGGGCGAAACTCTCACGGCGGGTAAATCTCTGGCTCATGCGGGTCTCCCTCTCACGCGGTCCAAAGCGGATTTACCCGGCGGATGCCCCCAACGTCCAGTTTTGCTTTTCGCGAGATGACGGACCTGTCGTGCGACGCCAGCAGCGGCACTCGACGCATGGCAAATCCGCTCCTTCCCGCAAAAGAAAAACCCGCGCCAAGCGCGGGTTTTTCCTGTCCCCGGAGCGTCAGGCCCTACCCCGTATCTCCGGAAATGAAAAAGGCCGGAACGCGTACGTCCGGCCCCTTCCAATTCGGTGTTACCCGAAATTAGTTGTTCGAGGCTGCGACAGCAACGCCGAGCAGCAGCAGAACCGGGATGATGATGCCGGCGTTCGAGGACGACGACTGCTCAACCACAACGGGCTCGGGCTCGACGACCGGAGCGGTGTAACCGCCAGCAAAAGCGGTCGAACCGGTGAGGCCGAGGGCCAGGGCGATGGTAGCGATCTTTTTCATAGTAATCTCCGTCATTACCGTAGGGAGCCGCCGGATTTTCTGGCAGCTTCCCGGCGAGACTTACACAGCTTCCCGGGATTGCAAAGAGTGAAATACACGGCCCATTCACGCAGAGGCGAAGACTGTTGCACTTTGGCACTTTTCTTGCATGAAATGCCCAGAATTCGTGTCTAACGCGGCACAGGCTACCATTCCGCGCTTCTGGAGCGACGCGGATTCTGAGAAGAATTACGAGAACTTGTCCGGAACCGGCTTGCAATTTCGCCGCCCGGGAATCAAGGCACCGACACAGCACAGGCAAGGACGAGAATATGAAAATCGCGATGATCGGCACGGGCTATGTTGGCCTTGTTTCGGGGGTGTGTTTCTCGGATTTCGGCCATGAGGTCGTTTGCGTCGACAAGAACCCCGCGAAGATCGAAATGCTCGAGGGCGGCCGCGTGCCGATCTACGAGCCGGGCCTCGACGAATTGATGGTGAAGAACGTCGAAGGCGGGCGCCTGACCTTCACCACCGATCTCAAGGCAGCGGTCGCAGGCGCCGATGCGGTCTTCATCGCGGTCGGCACGCCGACGCGGCGCGGCGACGGCCATGCGGATCTGACCTATGTGATGGCCGCCGCCGAGGAGATCGCCAACGCGATGACCGGCTATGCGGTGATCGTGACGAAATCGACCGTGCCGGTGGGCACGAACCGTCAGGTCGCGGAGGTCGTGCGCAAGACCCGCCCCGATATCGAGTTCGACGTGGCCTCGAACCCCGAATTCCTGCGCGAAGGCGCGGCGATCGACGATTTCATGCGGCCCGACCGGGTCGTCGTCGGCACCACCTCGGAGAAAGCCGAGGCCGTGATGGGCGAGATCTACCGCCCGCTCTTCCTGCGCGAATTCCCGATCCTCTATACCGATCTGGAAACCGCCGAGATGATCAAATACGCGGCCAACGCGTTCCTCGCGACGAAGATCACCTTCATCAACGAGATCGCGCGGCTCTGCGAGAAGACCGGCGCCGATATCAAGCAGGTCTCGCGCGGCATGGGGCTCGACGGCCGGATCGGCAACAAGTTCCTCCATGCCGGCCCGGGCTATGGCGGCTCGTGCTTCCCGAAGGACACGGCGGCGCTGGCGCGGATCGGTCAGGACTATTCCTGTCCGATGGAGATCGTCGAGACGGTCATCAAAGTGAATGACGACATCAAGCGCCGGATGATCGAGAAGGTCGTCGATCTCTGCGGCGGCTCGGTCAATGGCAAGACGATCGCGATCTATGGCGTGACCTTCAAGCCGAACACCGACGACATGCGCGAGGCCCCTGCACTCACCATCGTGCCGGCACTGGTGGGCGGCGGCGCGAAGATCCGCGTGGTCGACCCGCAGGGCAAGCGCGAGGGCGAAGCGCTGCTGCCGGGCGTGTCCTGGATGGATGACGCCTATGCGGCCGCGGAGAAGGCCGATTGCGTGGTGATCCTGACCGAGTGGAACGAGTTCCGCGCGCTCGATCTGCAGAAGATCGCCGCGACGATGGAGACCGCGCGCATGGCCGACCTGCGCAACATCTACTCCGAGAAGGACGTCAGGAAGGCGGGCTTCGCGGATTACGTCGCGGTCGGGCGGTAAATGACATAGGGCCATCGAAATCGATCCGGGCGGGGGCTCTGCCCCCCGTCGCCGG
>NZ_DFRG01000051.1:657-837 GCF_002378135.1 Thioclava sp. UBA3469 | reverse complement strand
CCCCCCGTCGCCGGAGGGCGACAAAACTTAAGAGGGAGGGGGCTCTGCCCCCGCCCTTCGGGCCCCCCCGGGATATTTTTCCCAAGAGGAAGAGGCAGCCGCTCAGGCCACCTGCCCCGCAGCCCAGCCCGAGGCCCAGGCCCATTGGAAGTTGTAGCCGCCGAGCCAGCCGGTGACGTC
>NZ_DFRG01000051.1:0-356 GCF_002378135.1 Thioclava sp. UBA3469 | reverse complement strand
GCCGCCGAGCCAGCCGGTGACGTCCACCACTTCACCGATGAAATAGAGCCCCGGCACCTGCTTCGCCTCCATCGTCTTCGCATCGAGCGCATCGGTCGACACGCCGCCTAGCGTGACCTCCGCCGTGCGATACCCTTCCGAGCTGACCGGCCGCACCTGCCAGCGATGGATCTGATCGTCGAGCTTGGCGAGGTCCTTGTTCGATTGCTCGGCCAGCCGCCCCGATAGCTTCGCCTCCGCCACCACGAAATGCGCGAGCTTCTCGGGCAGATGCCGCGCGAGCGCATTGTGCAGCGCCTGCCGGCCCGCCGCGTCGCGCTGCTCCGACAGCGCCGCCGCGATGTCATTGCCCGGCG